>JBAXES010000632.1:0-2876 GCA_037140315.1 Chloroflexales bacterium | reverse complement strand
CCACCGGGATGGCGATCTGCGCGGCCCGGCGCTCGTGGAGGGGCGGTTGGGCCGGGTGATCATCGACCACTAGGTCGTCGGTCGCGCCGGGGATGATGATCGCCGATGGGAGCAGATGCGTGAGGCGCTCGCTCAGGGCCGCAGCGAGATCACCGGCGGGCGGGGCCACCTGGAGCCAGAGGCTCTGGTCGCTGACGACGACCAGCGGCTGGCCAATCACGCGATGGGGGTCGGCAAGCCAGCACTGGTTGACCGCCACACGGGCTGCGGCCAGCGCCTCGGCGTCCTTGATCTCGCGGGTGTAGCGCGAGCCGAAGGTCATCGCGCACGGGTCGGTCGCGTGCGGGTAGTCGGCCTCCACAAGATCCAGCCAGCGCGGCTGCTCCGGCTGGGGCTGGGCCTTCTTCTGGAGGATGAGCAGGTCGGTGGCGCTGGCCGAGCCGCTCATGCGCCGGAAGACGCCGTTTGGCAGGCGGAACGCGCCCAGCAGCACGGCCTGCTCGGCCAGGAAGCTGCGTACCGCCTTGGCCTGCTTATCCAGCGTGCCCCAGCTGGTGAGGAAGACCACCAGGCCGCCGGGGCGCACCAGGCGCAGCGCCTTGGCGAAGAAGTAGTCGTGGATCGTGCTGCGCAGCGCGGCCGGCACGGTCGGGTCGTGGACGGCCAGTTCGCCAAAGGGCACGTTGGAGATCGCCAGGTCGAAGCCGTTGCTCGGCAGCTCCACGGCCTCAAAGCCGACCCCGCCGTGCAGGGTGAGGTCGGGGTGGATGTGGTGCAGGATGCGGCTGGTCACCGGGTCGAGCTCGACGGCGGTGGTCGCCGCGCGGGCGCGCAGCTCCGGCGGCATCGCCGAGATGAAGTGGCCAACCCCGGCGGCGGGCTCGATGATCCGGGGGCACTCCAGGTCGCCCAGGCCGAGCCGCAGCACCGCCTGCCAGATGGCGTGGATCAGGTCGAGCGGCGTGTAGAAGGCGGTGAGCGCGGCCTGACGCAGGCTTCGCGCGTCGGCGGCCGAGAGGAAGGCCGCGTAGGTGTCGTGCAGCACATAGCGCCCGGCCGCGTGGTCATAGCGGAAGAGCCGGTTGAGCAGGGCCGACTCGCCGAAGGCGCTGTAGTGGGCCAGGGCCAGCCGCTCATCGTCGCTGGCGGGGCGACCCTGGGCTTCCAGGTCATGGACGAGCTGGAGGGCGGCGAGGTTCTTCGCAAAGCGGTCGCCCGCGCCGGTGAAGCTCAGGGCATCTGGGGCCAGGTGAAAGGATGTCGAGGCAGGTATCGACACGGCAGCGCTCCTTCATCTGAGGGAGGAAATCTGCCGTGGGAAGATCGCGCCGCAACGCGGCGTGATACGCTCCGGTAGCTGATCGGGGCTTACCCACTGGGAGTGCTGGCCGCCGCCCGCCGGGCAACCTGCTCTTCCGTGGGCGTCGTCGGGCACAAGGCGGGTTCGGCGAAGCCCGCGCCGGCGCAGACCGGGCATGTGCTGCGGCGATGCCCGCCACAGTCGGGGCAGCGCGGGTCGCCGCGCTGACGCGCCATACGGATGCGCTCGCGTTGGATGGCGGCTCGTTCGGCGGGTGTGGCGTGCTCCCAGATCCAGTCCAGAAACTCGGCGTGCAGCTCATCCTCGGTCGGCGCACCATCCCAGGCCATCGGGTCATCGTGACGTAGCATGGACAATCCTCCTGGTCAGGGTGAATCAGTCATCGCATCGTCGTCGGCGTAGCTGCGCAGCAGCGGGTCAGCGCGCAGTGTGGCCATAGCCCCGGCGATCACCTGGCGCACCCGCTCGCGGGTCAGCCCCTCGACCGCGCCGATCTCCTCCAGCGTCGCCTTCTGGCCGGTGTCAAAGCCGAAGTATGCCCGCAGGAAGCGCCGCTCCCGCTCGGTGAGCAGGCGGGCCATCGTGGCCGCGACATCGTGGCGGAGGGATGCGTCGAGCGCGGTCGCCGCCGGGTCGAAGCGCTGGTCCGGAAGGATGTCACCGAGTTCGCTTCCCTCGTCGTCGGCGTGGAGCCGGGCGTTGAGCGAGCGGGTCTCCTGGCCGACCTGCTCCAGCTGAGCGACCCGCGCCACCGACCAGCCCAGGTGGGCGGCAAGCTCCTCAGGGGCGGGTTCGCGCCCGAGTTGCTGGGCCAGCTGATTCTGTGCCCGCCGCTGCTGGCGCAGCCGGTCGTGGAGGTGGACGGGCAGGTCGATCACCCGGCCCTCCTCGGCGATGCCACGGCTGATCGCCTGGCGAATCCACCAGGTGGCGTAGGTGGAAAGCTTGTGGCTCTTGGCCGGGTCGAACCTGTCGATGCCGCGCAGCAGGCCGACGCAGCCCAGGCTGATCAGGTCCTCCAGCGTAAAGGCGTGGCCGGCGGATGGCAGGTAGCGCTTGGCGATGGAGACCACCAGGCGCATGTTGTGGCGGACGAGGGTCTCGCGGGATTCTTCGCCCAAGGTGACGGCTCGACTGAGCTCGCCGAGGTCCTGGCGCAGCAGCGCGGGGTCAGTCGGCGTAGCGTCGCCGATGGCCATCTGCGCGACAACTCCAGCGCGCAGGGTGGCGATCAAGGTCGCTTCATCCTCGGCAGAGAGGACGGCATGGTCGGTGAGGGCGGCGATGGGGTTGCTCAGCGGGTCAGGCGGCATAGCGGGCCTCCAGCGTGGGATCAAACAGCGTGGCGGCCGCACCCGCGTAGACCTGGTCGTTGGTGAAGGTGATCACAGTGAGCCCCTGAGCGCGGAGTTCGTCCAGGCGGGCCGCGTCACGCGCGGCGGTGAGGGCGTGGACGCCGCCGACCACCTCGATGGCCAGGGCGCGGGCGGGCAGCAGCAAGTCGCAGGCGTAGCCGAGCACCCGCGCCTCAACCAGCGCATCGGTCGAGGTGAAC
>JBAXES010000631.1:0-2879 GCA_037140315.1 Chloroflexales bacterium | reverse complement strand
GCTCTGCGGCCCCGCCATCGCGCCCCTGGCCCTGGCCATGGTCGCCGCCGTCTGCGCCGAGGCCACTGTCCCGGTGATCGGCATCGGCGGGGTGCGCACCGCCGCCGACGCGCGGGCGATGCTCGCCGCCGGGGCAAGCGCCGTCGGCCTGGGCTCGGCGCTCCTCGCAGACCTGCGCACGGCGGCGCGGATCTTGGGAGGGTTGTAGGGGCGCATCGCGATGCGCCCCTACCGCAGCACCAGCTCGCGCACGTGGACATGCGCCACCTCGCCCGCGCCGGCCTGGAGGATCTCCAGGCGCAGCGCGCTCAGATTGTGCACGCCGCTGGGCAGATCCAGGCTCACCGTCGGGTCGGGCGGCAGCCCGGTGTAGCTCTGCTCGGCGATCACCTGCGGGCCGTCGGTCGTCGTGCCGATCAGGCGCAGGGTGAAATCCATCGAGGCGACGGTGAGCGTCACCCCGCCGATACTGCGCGGGTGCGGGAAGCGCAGCTCGATGATCAGCGGGTTGGCCTCGAAGCCGCGCATCAGCGTGGTCGGGTCACCGTCGAAGATGTTGGCCGGCGCGCCAATGTCGAGCAGCGAGTGGGCCACCGTCACCGGGCCGCCGATGTCAACCTGGTCCTCCACCAGCTGGGCGCGGGCGACCCGGTCGGCGGCGAAGATAGCGTCGACATTATCGACGTAGCGCATGCGCACCACGTAGAAGCCTGGGGTGCCGTCCGGGTAGGGGATGATCCGCTCGGGCGGGCCTACGATAAACTTCGCGTCCCGCAGGGCGCGGTCATACTCGTAGGGCGGCATAATAAAGATCTGGCGGGCCGGGTCGAGGGGCTGGCGCGAGACAGTGAAGGCGTCGATATTGATCAGCTGGACGCGGCTGGCCTGGGCCGGCGCGAGGAAGAACTCGATGTAGGCGTTCGGGTTGTTGGCCCAGGTCGGCGAGACCAGCAGCTGGGTGTCGGGGTCGCGGGCCAGCAGATCGGGGATAGCCTCGCCGAAAAGCTGCTGCGCGCCGTACTGCATCCCGTCGAGGGCGTAGTTGGTGAACCAGGTCGGCCCGTCCACCAGAGCCGTGCGCAGCATGAGCAGGCTGGACGCGGACAGCGCGAGGGCCACCGCCCCGGCGGCGAGGCCATAGCGCAGCCGCCCGGCGGCCCAGCTGTAGCAGCGGTCAAGCCCGAGGGCGAACAGGATGGCGGCGGGCACCACCATGGCCAGCACGCGGGTGATGCTGACAGCCACCAGGGCCGACGAGAAGGGCGCGGCGAGCACGGCCACCAGCACCACCCGGTGGGTCGGCGAGCGCAGCTTGGTCAGGCAGACGCCCAGGCCCACCAGGATAAAGGGCAGCATGGCGAGGGGCAGGTGGCCCATACCAAGCATGCGGTGGCGATCAAGATCGACCGTGTTAGGCAGAAACCAGTAGGCCGGACTCATGCCAGCGAGGTAGTTCGCGCCGAAGGCAGCCAGCTTCTCGCCCAGCGGGATGGTGTGCGTCCAGTAGGAGTCGAGCGCGCGCAGCTGGACCGCGTAGGCGTCGGGCTGCATCATGCGGAAGCGGGCCAGGGGGACGACCGCGAGGGCGAGCGTGCCGGACGCGCCGGCGATCACCCGCCAGCCCTGGCGCAGGTGGTAGCGCAGGTCGGCGAGCAGCAGCAGCACGCCGCTGACCAGCATCACGCCCTGACCGTTCGTGTAGGCGTAGAAGGTCATCGCGCCGAAGATGATCGCGGGGAAGGCCCAGGCGGCGCCGCGGGTACGATAGAGCAGGTAGCAGCAGAGGAAGCAGGCGTAGAACGCCACCATCATCACCGTCTCAAAGGCGGTGCGCGAGTGCAGAAACCAGGCCGGGGCAACGGTGAGGGCCAGGGGGCCGGCCCACCAGAAGCGGCTCTGGAAGACCAGCCGCAGGGCGAGGGCCACCGCCACCAGGGCCAGCGCGCTCACCACCGCCGAGGTGGCGCGGTTGATGAAGACCGAGCTGCCGAAGATGGCCGTGCTGATCAGGTGGATGTAGACGCTCAGGCTGAGGTTCCACTTCTCGGCGTTGAGGAAGTAGGGCGGCAGAAAGGCGCCGTCGGCGCTGCGCAGGCCGTTGGCGAGCAGCGCGCGGGCCAGGTTCGTCTGGATGGCCTCGTCGCAGAAGAAGAAGATCGGGAAGGCGGTGAGGCCAACGAGGCGGGTGATCGCGTAGAGCAGCAGCCCGACCGCGAGGGTGAGGGCGTCGGACACGCGCAGCTCGGCCAGGACGCCCACCCGGCCCAGTGGGCGGGACAGATCGGGCCCGCCTGCGCGCCGAGCGGCGGGGGCCGCAGCCTCCCCGGTGACGATCAGCGTCGGCCCGGCGGGGATGATCAGCTGGACTGGTGTGCCCTCAGGCAGATCGAGGGGCTGATCGGGGTGGATCGCCCCATCGCGGTAGACCGCGTGGACGAGTCGGCTGGCGGGGATCGCGTTTGGCTTCGGGGGCTCTGGCATGAACAGGGCCTGCGCAGGTGAGGGTTTGGCGTCGGGGGAAAGTATACCCGCGCGATGGCGGGGCGTCAAAGATCCCACAATGCTGGCGGGTGGCGGCTTTGCCGCCACCCGCCAGCATTGTGGGATCACCGTGTGGCGGGCGTCGCCGTTGTGGCGGAAGCCTCACTAGCAGGCTGGCGGCGCAGGCCAAGGGCCAGGAACAGCAGCAGGAAGCAGAGCACGCCGCTCACCAGGTAGGCCAAGGTGTAGCCGGAGACCCCGCCGCCAGCGCTGGCCGCCACCGCGCCGACCAGGGCGCCGCTGATCAGCTGGCCGACGCCGGTGAAGACCGTCACCGCACCCTGGGATGATCAGCTGGACTGGTGTGCCCTCAGGCAGATCGAGGGGCTGATCGGGGT
>JBAXES010000630.1:0-2885 GCA_037140315.1 Chloroflexales bacterium | reverse complement strand
CATCCACGGCGCGGGGGCCCTGGCCGACCGGCGCATCGAGCAGAAGACCGGCGCAGACTTCGACGCAGTACTTGGCCCGAAGATCGGCGGGCTGCGCAGCCTGCTGGCCGTCGCCCCGCCCGGCGGGCTGCGCCACCTGGTGATCTTCTCGTCGGCGGCGGGGTTCTACGGCAACCTCGGCCAGAGCGACTACGCGATCGCCAACGAGATCCTGAACAAGGCCGCTCACCAGCTCCAGCGCGAGCACCCGGCCTGTCGGGTGCTCGCCCTGAACTGGGGGCCGTGGGATGGCGGGATGGTCACGCCGGCGCTCAAGGCCATGTTCGCCCAGCGCCAGATCGAGGTCATCCCGGTCGCTGGCGGGGTCGAGGTGCTGCTGACCGCGCTGGCGGCCGACCGCCCCGGCGTGCAGCTGGTGGTGGGCAGCCCGATGCGCGCCGCGCCGGCCGCGCTGGATGGCGCGCTGATCACGCAGCGCAGCTCGCGGCAGCTCAGCCGGGCGGCGAACCCCTTCCTGGCCGACCATATGATCGGCGCGCACGCGGTGCTGCCGGCCACCGCCGCCGCATCCTGGATGATCGCGGCCTGCCAGCAGCTCCACCCCGGCTACCGCCTGCGGCGCTGCGACGGCTTCCAGGTGCTGAAGGGCGTGGTCTTCGATGAGAATCTGGCCGAGCGCTACTGGCTCGAGCTGAAGGAGACGGCCAAGGATGAGGGGCAGGGGATCGTGCGCATCGAGGCCCTGATCTCCAGCAGCACCGCCGAGGGCCGCCCGCGCTACCACTACCGGGCGACGGTCGAGCTGGGCCGCGCGGCGCTCGCGCCGCCGCCGCTCGACGGGCTGGATCTGGCCGAGCGCGACGCCCGCGACGGCGCGGGGCTCTACGCCGACGGCACGCTGTTCCACGGGCCGAGCCTGCGCGGCGTCGAGCGCGTGCTGCGCATCGACAGCGCCGGCCTGACGCTGCGCTGCGCCCTGCCGGCGCTCAGCGCGGCAGCCCAGGGCCAGTTCCCGACTGGCGACTTCAACCCCTTCGTGGCCGACGCGCTGTTCCAGGCCTGCCTGGTCTGGGTGCGCCAGACCTATGCCGCCGCCAGCCTGCCGCTGGGCTGGGCCGCCGCCGAGCACTATCTGCCCCTGGCCTTCGGCACGCCGACCTACCTGACCCTGGCGGTGCGCGAGTCCAGCGAGCAGCGCCTCGTCGCCGACGTCGCCGCCCACGACGCGGGCGGCCGGGTGGCCCTGCAGCTGCGCGGCGTCGAGGTGGCGGTCAGCCGCCAGCTCAACCGGATGTTTGCGGCGGGCACATTATAGTTCGCCGCTGCGGCGGGCCGGGCAGCCCTCACCCCCGGCCCCGCTCCCGCTGCGGCGGGAGCGGGGAGACTCGATACAAGGTGGTGCGCGTTCTGCCATTTCGGACTCGTACTCTCGCCATAGGTGGTGAGGCATACGCCCCCAAGCGTTGAAGCGCGTCCCCCCTCTCCCGCCGCAGCGGGAGAGGGGGACAGGGGGTGAGGGTATTAATGTGGAGCCTATCGCAATCATCGGCCTCGGCTGCCTGTTCCCCGGCGCCGATGGCCCGGCCGCCTTCTGGCAGAACCTGGTCGGCGGCGTCGACTCGACCAGCGCGGCGACTGCGGCCGAGGTCGGGGCCGACCCGGCGCTCTTCTGCGACCCGGCCCATCAGAAGGCCGACGGCTACGCCTACGGGCGCGGCGGATTCGTGCGCGGCTTCAGCCTCGACCCGGCCGGCCTGGCGCTCTCCGCCGCGCAGCTGCGCGGGCTCGACCCGCTCTACGCCTGGTCGCTGCACGTGGCCCGCCAGGCCCTCGCCGACAGCGGCTACCTCGGGCGGGCCGACCGGCTTGATCGCTGCGGGCTGGTGCTGGGCAACCTCTCCTTCCCGACCCGCTCGTCGCGCCGGCTGCTCGCCCCGCTCTACGCGGGCGCGGTGGCCGCGGCCCTGGGCGATATGCTCGCGACTCCCCCTCGCCCGCCGCAGCGGGAGAGGGGGCTGGGGGGTGAGGGCGTCAACCCCCTCAACGCCGGCATCTCCGGCCGGCCCGCCGCCCTGGCGGCCCAGGCCCTCGGGCTGGGCGGCCCGCGCCTGGCCCTCGACGCCGCCTGCGCCTCCTCGCTCTACGCCCTCGGCCTGGCCTGCGACTACCTGGCGGCGGGGAGGGCCGACTTGATGCTGGCCGGGGCGGTCAGCTGCGCCGACCCGCTGTTCGTGCTCACCGGCTTCTCGATCTTCAACGCGTACCCACCCGCGGGCGAGTTTAGCCGCCCGCTCGACCGCAGCTCGCGGGGGTTAACCGCCGGCGAGGGTGCGGGGGTCTTCGCGCTCAAGCGCCACGCCGACGCCCTGCGCGACGGCGACCGGATCTACGCGCTGGTGCGCGGGGTGGGCCTCTCGAACGACGGCGCGGGCAAGCACGTGCTGGTGCCCAACCCCAAGGGCCAGCAGCTGGCCTTCGAGCGGGCCTACGCCGCCGCCGGCGTCCCGCCGCAGAGCATCGCCTACGTCGAGTGCCACGCCACCGGCACCCCCGTCGGCGACATCGTCGAGCTGAACAGCATGGAGCGCTTCTTCGGCGCCCACGGCCACGCGCCGCGGATCGGCTCGGTCAAGTCGAACTTCGGCCACCTGCTGACCGCCGCCGGCATGGCCGGGATGCTCAAGGTGGTCCTAAGCATGGCCCACGGCCAGATCCCGCCGACGCTGACTCTGTCCGACCCCCTCAGCTCCCAGGGCGGCACGGTCGGCGGCCCCGGCGCCGTGCGCGCCCTTACGCCCTGGCCCGGCCCGCCCGGCCCGCGCCGCGCCGGGGTCAGCGCCTTCGGCTTCGGCGGGACGAACGCGCACGTGGTATTAGAAGAATAT
>JBAXES010000629.1:0-2887 GCA_037140315.1 Chloroflexales bacterium | reverse complement strand
CCCCAGCCGCCCACCGCCACGCCCCAGCCGCCCACCGGCGGACGCCGCTACACCGTCGAGTCCGGCGATAGCTTGCGCAGCATCGCCGCCAAGTTTAGCGTCACGGTCGATGCGCTGCTCAAGGCGAATAATCTGACGAAGGCCCAGGGCGACGCCCTGCGCGTCGGGCAGGAGCTGGCGATACCCTAGGAAGCCTATGACGACGATACACACGATCGAGCGCAAGCCCCGCGCCGCCTCGGATGGCCCGGCACCCCTGCTGATTATGCTGCACGGCTACGGCAGCAATGAGCGCGACCTGTTCGACCTCGGCGACTACCTCGACCCGCGCCTGCATATCGTCAGCCCGCGCGGGGTGCTCAATTTGGGCTTCGGCTTCGCCTGGTATCACCTCGGCGGCGTCCCCGGCAGCCTGGTGCCCGACCCGGCCACCCGCGCCCACGCCCGGGCTGTGCTCAGCAGCCTGGTGTCCGACCTGCCGGGCCGCCTTGGCACCGACCCGCAGCGCACCTACCTGCTGGGCTTCAGCCAGGGCGCGATTATGAGCCTGGCCCTGGCCGCCCATATCCCCGGCCAGATCGCCGGGATCATCCCCGTCAGCGGCTACCTCGACCCCGACAGCCTGGACGCGCCCCTGCCCGCCGCTGTCGCCGATCTGCCCATCCTGCAGATCCACGGCACTGAGGATGAGGTGATCCGCGTGGCCGCAGCCCGCCGCACCCGCGACTTCCTGACGCCGGTGGCCAAGCGCTACACCTACCAGGAGTACCCGATCGGCCATACGATCAGCATGGATGGCCTCCTGCTCATCCAGGGGTGGCTGGCCGCGCGCCTGGCGGAGTAGGGAGAAGCTGTTGGATCTTGTGTTCTGGCATATCGTCCCGACCATCCTGGGCGGTGTGTTTGCCATCCAGCTGCTCATTGTCAGCGTGCTGCTGATCGAGGCGCGGGTGCGCCGCCGCCGCGTGCCGCCCGAGGGCTTCACCTTCTTCCACCCCTCGCCGGTCATGGTTGCCGGCACCGAGGTGCAGCTCTACAGCGCGGGCCGCCAGGTCTTCGACGCGATGCTCGCCGCTATCGAGGGCGCCCGCGAGACGATCTACCTGGAGACGTATATCTGGAAGGGCGACGAGCTCGGCGAGCGCTTCAAGCAGGCGCTCATCCGCAAAGCCCGCGCGGGCGTGGCCGTCTACCTGATCTACGACACCTTCGCCAACATTGTCGTCCCGCAACCCTTCCTGCGCTTCCCGCCCGAGCTGCACGTGCTGCCCTACCGGGCCTGGCGTCGTCCCTGGCACGTCTTTGACTTCCGGCGCTACGGGCGCGACCACCGCAAGATCCTGGTGGTGGACGGCGCGGTCGGCTTCGTGGGCGGCTACAATATCGGCGATCTCTACCGCACCCGGTGGCGCGACACCCACCTGCGCCTGGCCGGCCCCGAAGTGGATGATCTCACCAGCGCCTTTGTAGACTTCTGGAACGCCAACCGCTACCCGCACCTCCCGGCCCTCGCCCTGCCCCACCGGTCGTGGTCGTCCGAGCTGCGCGCCTACCGCAACGACCCGGTGCGCCTGATCTTCCCCATCCGCTCGATCTACATTGAGGCGATCGAGCAGGCCCAGAAGCACATCTTCATGACCCAGGCCTACTTTATCCCCGACGAGGCCATCCTGCAGGCGCTCAGGCGGGCGGCCCGCCGCGGGGTTGATGTGCGCGTGCTGGTGCCCTGGGAGAGCAACCATGTGATCGCCGACTGGCTGGCCCGCCACTCCTTCGACCTCTGCCTGCGCAGCGGCGTGCGGATCTTTGGCTACCAGGGTGCCATGATCCACGCCAAGGCGGCCACGGTCGATACGGTCTGGTCGATGGTGGGCACGGCGAACATCGACCGGCTGAGCCTGGCCGGGAACTATGAGATCAACATGGAGATCTTCAGCCCCGAGGTGGCCGAGGCGATGGAGGCGATCTTCAGCTGCGATCTGACCAACGCCGCCGAGATCCTCCCCGAGGAGTGGGCGCGGCGCTCCTGGATCGCCCGCGCATCCGAGCTGGCCCTCGCGCCGCTCTGGCCGCTGCTCTGAATTGTGTGACCGACTGGCGGCGAGTGACCTCTATATGTGCCTGACTCTGGCTGGCTAGTTGCCCTTCCCACCCTGATCGCCGCTCATCGCCGTCGCCACCGTGTTGACCAGGATCCGCCCAGTGGTTGCCTCGACGTAGATCGCCCCAGCATCCAGGGTGACGACGTAGGCGACAGTCCCCGCGTGGCTTGTGAGCGTCGGGGTTCCGATGAGTGTCGCGTTGGGCGCGGTGTCCTGAGCGATGATGCTCGCCTGACGGAGCGTGATCGGGTAGGTGATCTCCTGGGTGGTGCCGATCGCGCCGCCGGAGATGGTCCAGACTACGTCGCCCGCAAACATCAGTGCGATGGCCACTACCATGGCCGAAAACATGCGAACCGTACGATTTATACGAATATTCATAGCTGCTGCCTCTTTTGGTCGGTGACTTGCTGACTTCCGGGCACATTATAAAATCTTCATCTTGGAATTATATTAAATTGGTGAGTATTTTCTGGTTAGTCGGCCCTGACTTTTGCGGGGAGGGCTTGTCCCTAGCCCGACCGATAGTCGCACCGAGTAGTAGATGACGGTTTGGTTAACTCACACGGATGCGCGCTGCCTGAGCACCGCAGTGCTCAGGCAGCGCGCATCCGTGTGAGTTACCGAGTTCCGACGAGGTGATTAGTGGCCCTCGCCGCCCTCGTGCTCGCCGCCCTCGCTGTAGCCGCCGTACTCGGCCGGCACGCTGAGGCCGAATGCACCCATTTCGGCCAGGCCCTGGATGATCTCCTCGGGTACGTCGGCGTTGTGGCGGTGCACGTGCT
>JBAXES010000628.1:0-2890 GCA_037140315.1 Chloroflexales bacterium | reverse complement strand
GCTTGAGGCCCAGCTGCGGGGCGACGTTGGGCCGGGCGATGTGAGCGGGCACAGCGGCGCCCACCGCGAACCCCTGCTGCTGCTCTCGCTGATCTACGCGATGCTCGGGGGCAGCGCCCGGGCCCTGGCAATGGCCAGGCGCAGCCTGATGGAGGCCCAGCAGTCGGGGTCGCGGCTCACCGAAGCGATCTCCGAGCTGCGCCTGGGCCACGCCTACCAGTTGGTGGCCCCCAGCGACACTGGCCCGGCCCAGGCCCACTACACGACCGCCATGCTGCTGATCGATGAGGTCGGCGTGGCCCGCACCCGCGCTGAGGGCCTCATGGGCCAGACCCTGCTCTACGGCCACGCCGGCGACCTCATGCGCGCAGAGCTCTCCGCCCAGGAGGGCCTGCAGATCGCCGCCGCCGCCGGCGATGAGTGGACCGCCGCATGCCTGATGCTCGCCCTCGGCGGCGCGGCGGCCGCGATGGGCGATGATCGCGCCGTGATGTGGCTCGACTCGGCCTACGTCCGCTTCGTCCGCGGCGGCGATGTCTATGGCCAGGCCCTCGTCCACCTCTGGCGCGCCCTCACCGCCCTGCGCAGCGCTGATGTGGCCCGCGCCGACTCCGAGATCGCCGCGCTGCTCGACCTGGTGGCTAAGCAGGGCTACGTGGGCCTGCTCGTGGCCCCAAGCCTCTTTGGCCCGCGTGACATGGCCACTATTGTCCCGCTGCTGCTGCGCGCCCGCGGACTCTCACGCCACGTGGAGCTGTCTCGCCAGCTGCTCCGCCAGGGCTTCCCCACCATCGCCGCCGATGATGCTGTGGAGGACTACCACCCCGGCTTCACCCTGCGCGTGCAGATGCTCGGCACCTTCCGGGTCTGGCGTGGCACCCACGAGATCCAGGCCCGCGAGTGGCAGCGGGAGAAGGCCCGCCAGCTCTTCCAGCTGCTGCTCACGCATCGCGGCCACTGGATCCAGCGTGAGCAGATCTGCTCCTGGCTCTGGCCTGACGCCGACCTTGACGCCGCCGAGCGCCAGTTTAAGGTGACGCTGAACGCGCTCAACGCCGCGCTGGAGCCGCACCGACCGCCGCGTGTGCAGCCCTTCTTTATCCGCCGCCAGGGCCTCGCCTATAGCTTCGCCCCCTCCTACGGCGTCTGGATCGATGTCGATGAGTTTGAGCTGCGGGTGGCCGGGGCCAACGCTCGCGATGAGCCCGACTTCGCCCGCCGCAACGCCCAGATCGCCGTGCAGCTCTATCGCGGCGACTACCTGGCCGAGTCGCTCTACGACCTCTGGACGATCGAGGAGCGCGAGCGCCTGATCGCCCGCTACCTCGTCACCGCCGTCGGCTACGCCCAGCGGCTCTGCAACGACGGGGACCAGGCCCAGGCCGTGCAGATCTGTGAGCAGGTGCTCCGCCACGACCGCGGCTACGAGGAGGCCTACCAGACGCTCATGCGCGCCCACGCCCGCGCTGGCAGCCGCTCGCAGGCCATGCGCTGCTATACCCGCTGTGTGCAGACTCTCCGCAGCGAGCTCGGCATCGAACCCCTGCCCGAGACCATTGCTCTCTACGAGCAGATTAAGCGCAACGAGCCACTGTAGATTTCTTTGGAGTGTGACCAAAAACCGTGGAAACGGGTGGGGTTTCAGGGGCGGGCCGAAGGCCCGCCCCTGGCCCCTCCCACAGAGTTTGGTCATACGCATTTCTTTGTTGGGTGGTGGCGGCGAAGCCGCCACCACTCAATAGAAGTGACGTGGGCGAGGAAGTCGCACCGCGCATCGATCTCGCCTTTCGGTGATGATTTGACAATTCTGCGTGAATGTTGTAACATTCTACACATAAATAGTCAGCTCTGACTATCAGAGGCGAGGAAACCCACCATAGAGGCGCCGCAAGGCCTAGAAAGCTTGGTTATGCAGGTTATCTTCAACATCCACCGCATCTTTGGGGAGATGGTGCTGCCGCTGCTGATCGTCGCTGTGGCGATCTACATGACCACGGTGTACAAGCCGGGCGCGGCTCACGGGCCGATCGAGCGCTTCTTCCCGGTGCTGGTCGATCTTCAGGCCGGGCTAGGCATTATCTACTGGCTGTCCCTGCTGAGCGTCGGCCTCACCACGAAGTACCTGGGCTTCCCATTCATCCTGCACCCGGTGCTCGGACTGGTGGCGGCCGGCCTCGCGCACATGGCCCTGGGATCCAAAAACCCCGTGCGCGCCCTGGGCCGCTGGGCCCCGCTGGCCTCGCTGGCGGTACTGCTCATCCTGGTGCTGAGCAATATCACCATCGCGACGATCACGAGCAAAATGCCGGTCTAGCGATCTAGCCGCTACCCGCCCGCGAGGGCCGCCAGCAGGTCGCCCTCGCCAGGATCAGGGCCGTGGGCCAGCGCCACCGCCTGTGCGCGCAGGGCGGCGGAGGCGACCGCGAGCGTCGTCGGCGCGAGGCGCAGGCTATCGCCGGGCAGGATCTGGGCGGCCAGCGGCAGATCGGCGCTGATCAGCACACCGACCACCGGGTAGCCGCCGGTGGTCTGGGCGTCGGCCATGAGCAGGATGGGTGCGCCGTCGGGGGGCACCTGGATGGTGCCGGGCACGACGCCGAGAGAGGGCAGGCTGCACGGGCGGGCGTAGGGCAGGCGCAGCCCATCTAGGCGGTAGCCCATGCGGTTTGAGGTGGCGCTCACCCGTAGGCGGGCGGCGGCCATGGCCTCAATCACATCGGGCGCGAAGCACTCTAGGTGCGGGCCGGGGATGATCCGCAGGGCCGGCTCTGCGGCGTAGGCCGGGCGGGCGATCTCGGGCCAGCGCTGGCCGACGGCGGGCACAAGGCGCGCGGGGGCCGCCCCCACCGCCAGCAGGAACCACGTGCCCTTGATGATGCGCCGCCGGCGC
>JBAXES010000627.1:0-2899 GCA_037140315.1 Chloroflexales bacterium | reverse complement strand
CAAAGGCTTTTTCGCGATGCACATCGATATAACCCGGCCCGCAGATCCTCGCCGGTCCGCGCGGCGCGCCCCATATCGCCGTCGAGATCCCCGCCGACTGGACGGCCCTCCAGCGCGACGACCTGTCCGCCGCCGCCGCCTGGCGCGCGGCTAGCGACGCCATCCTCGCCGAGACGGTGGGCTTCGCGCCGGGCCGCTACCTGATCGCCGATGTCGCCACAGAGGGCGAGCGGCGCTACCTGGTGGGGCACGCGTTTGACCCTGGGATGCTGGGGTGATCGACGCGAACATTGAGGAGGCTCACTGATGATAGCTAGCGTAGCGCCACTCGTTACGGGCGAGCAGATCGACACAACCTACTTCACCCGCCTCGAGCGGGTGACCGGCGTCGCGCGGATCGCGCGCGGCATCCTGGCCGAGGTGGACCACGAGCTGCTGCGGGTCGAGGTCATCCGCGACGACATCGTGCGGATCAAGATCAGCCGCGGGGGGCGCTTCGATGAGGATCCCACCTTCGCCGTCTGCGCCGACCTCACGTCGCTCACGTCTGCGTTCAGCGTCGAGGAGGACGCGCAGGCGGTGCGCGTGCGCACCCCGCAGATGGCGGTGACGATCGCCCGCAGCCCGTTCCGCATCGACGCCCACCGCGCCGACGGCAGCGTCATCGTCGAGACGGAGCTTGACCGCGACGGCAACCCCTGGTCGTACGCGAGCCTCAACGATGCGTTCATCGTCCGCCGCCGCTGCCGCCAGGAGGACGCCTTCTTCGGGCTTGGCGAGAAGGCCGGCCCCCTCAACCGCAAGGGCCGCAGCTTCACGCTCTGGAACACCGACGTGCTCAGCCCCACCGCCTCCGGCGAGTTTACCGCCGGCCGGGCCAAGGATGACCCGCGCGCGGATCAGACCAGCACCGAGTTCGACCCCTACTACATCTCGATCCCCTTCTTTTACCACGTGGCGCACGCCGGGAGCGCGGCGGCCGGGTGCTTCTTCGACAACGGCTATCGCGCGCACGTGGACTTCTCGCCCCCCACGGCGCACGCGATCCACTTCCAGGGCGGGCAGTACACCGAGTACCTCTTCGCCGGCCCTGGCATGCCTGCGATCCTGGCCGGCTACACCTGGCTCACCGGCCACATGCTGCCGCCGCCGCTGTGGGCCCTGGGCTACCACCAGTGCCGCTGGCACCGCTACACCCAGCAGATGCTGGAGCAGCTGGCCGCCCAGCACCGGGCGCGCCAGATCCCCTGCGACACGCTCTGGCTCGACATCGACTACATGGACGGCTACCGGGTCTTCACCTGGAACGAGCGGGACTTCCCCGATGTCCCCGGCATGCTCGGCCGGCTCAGCGCGCAGGGCTACCGCACGATCACGATCATCGACCCGGGGGTCAAGTACGAACCCGGTTACTGGGTCTTCGACCAGGCGGTCGCGCGCGACGTGCTGTGCAAGACCGAGGGCGGCGGCACCTACCTCGGCCAGGTCTGGCCGGGCAAGACGGCCTTCCCGGACTTTACGACCCCAGAGGCGCGCGACTGGTGGGGCGAGCTGAACGCGGCCCACGTCCAGTCGGGCCTGGCCGGGATCTGGAACGACATGAACGAGCCGGCCACCGGAGCGATCTCACCCGACGCGATGCGCTTCAGCAATGGCCGCGAGCCGCACGCGCGCTACCATAACCAGTACGCCCTGCTCATGGCGATGGGCACCGTCGACGGGCTGCTGCGCGCGATGCCCGACCGGCGCACCTTCGTGCTCTCACGATCCGGGTTTGCCGGCATTCAGCGCTACGCGGCCAACTGGATGGGCGATAACATGTCGCGCTGGGACCACCTGTGGCTGAGCGTGCCCATGGCCCTGGGGCTGGGGCTGTCGGGACAGCCGTTCGTCGGGGCGGACATCGGCGGGTTCGGGGGCAGCACCAACGCCGAGCTGTTCACCCGCTGGATGCAGTGCGGTGCGCTCACGGCCTTCTGTCGCAACCACAGCGCGGCGGGCAACGCCGACCAGTACGCCTGGGCCTTCGGCGAGGTGGTGGAGGATCTGGCCCGCCAGGCGCTGCGGCTGCGCTACCGGCTGCTGCCCTACATCTACGCGGCGTTTATGCAGGCGGCTGAGCGCGGCGCCCCGGTGCAGCAGCCGCTCGTCTTCGCATTTCAGGACGACCCCACCCTGCGCGACATTGACGACCAGTACCTCCTGGGCAGCCAGCTGCTGGTGGCGCCGGTGACCGCGCCGGGATCCACCGCGCGCCAGGTCTACCTGCCCGAGGGGACATGGTATCACTGGCACACCGGCGAGCGCTTCGCTGGCAGGCGCTTCATCGTGGCCCCAACGCCGATGGAGTATATCCCGCTCTACGCGCGCGGCGGCGCGGTGATCCCTATGTGGCCGGAGGCGCCGCCCTCGACCGCCGGCTACCACCCCGCCCTGATCGAGCTGCATGTCTTTATCCCCGAGGCGGACGGCGTCTATCGCTCCCTTCTGCACGAGGATGATGGGCTCACGCTCGCGTTCCGCAGCGGGGCGTACTACCAGACGACGCTCACGCTCGAGCGGGTCGGCGCCCGGCTTACGCTGACCGCGTCCACTGCAGGGCATGGCTACCCCGAGTTCGCCCGCCGGGCGTTTGAGCTAGTCTTTCACGGCGGGTCGCCGGCGGCGGTCCGCGCGGGCGGCCAGGCGCTCACGGCGCGCGCGGGGCGATACCGCGTGGCGAACGCCGGGGCGGACGCACAGCTGGAGATCGATCTGGCAGCGTCGTGAGCGCAGGCCCGCCCGCACAGGGCGGGCGCAACGCCCCTGGGGCTGCGCCCCATCCGCATCAAGTTTAGGGCTGCCGCCCTAAAACCTTCTCTATGTTTGGTTGAAATTGCCAGCGAAGCTGGCAATTTCA
>JBAXES010000626.1:0-2914 GCA_037140315.1 Chloroflexales bacterium | reverse complement strand
GTGGGGGCGACCGTGGCGGCGACCGTGGCCACCGGGGCGGTCGTCGCGGCAGCGACGGGGGCCTTCGTGGGGGCCTGCGCCGCCGGGGCCGCGCCGCAGGCGGCGAGGACGGGGATGACCAGCATGAGCAGCAGGCTGCCGGCGATCGCGCGCCGCCCTGCCGTAGAGTATTTGTTCGCCATAGAGTTTATTACCTCATATTTCAGTAGGTGAATCCGGATAGTAGTGCAGTGCTGTTGCGATCACCCCCTTTCCAGACACACCGGCGCACCGACAATGGTCAGGCCAGCGTAGCCGGCGGCGGCCGGCGTGAGCGACGATCTTATGGCAGAGCGTAAAACCTAGGAGTGTGCGCTGGACATCGTCACAGAAGATCGGGCTCGGGTGGGGTTGTTAAGGCGAGCGGAATTATAGCAGCCCGCTCTGGCAGCGTCAACTCGCGGTGCCAGGCCTAGCGGGTCGGCTGACCCACACAGAAATGCTTTACATTCTCGGCAGATCTGATCTCAGCCCAGGGCTGTTGCGCCGTCCCTGGGGCTGCGCCCCCACACCCCCGCCGGGCGGGCGGGGCAAGCCGTGTTATGATTGGCGCACCGCCGTTTGCAAGGGAGACACAATGCTGAACACCCAAGAGATCATGGCGATCATCCCACACCGCTACCCGTTCCTGCTAGTCGACCGCGTCCTGGAGCTGGAGCCGGGGCGGCGGGCGGTGGGAGAGAAGCTGGTGAGCGCTAACGAGCCGCAGTTCACCGGCCACTTCCCGGGCAACCCGATCATGCCCGGCGTGCTGATCGTCGAGGCCCTGGCGCAGACCGGGGCGGTGGCCGCCCTGAGCCTGCCGGAGCACGTCGGCAAGCTGGTGCTCTTCGCCGGGATCGACGGGGCGCGCTTCAAGCGGGTGGTGCGGCCGGGCGACGTGCTGCGCCTGGAGGTGACGATGGAGAAGTTCCGCCGCGGGGTGGGCAAGGCCGCCGCCAGGGCCACGGTAGAGGGCCAGTTGGCCTGCGAGGCCGAGCTGCTCTTCGCGATCACCAGCGCGTAGGCTGGATCCTAGTGCTGCTATGCAGCGATGTGTGCCCAGCAGGCACATGCGGCACTGGTTACCAGTTTTTTGTGGGAGCGGCGAAGCCGCTCCCACACCCTCATCATTAGTCGCCGCTGGTGGCCAGCTTCTTCGAGATCACGATCTCCAGCATCGGGTCCTGCTTCTGGCGGGTGACCCGCTTGAGCATAAAGCGGATGCTCAGGGCGATGTGGGCGCCGATGAAGACCCAGTTGAGCACATAGGTGATGATGTGGAGCGGCTCTGTGTGGAGGAATGACTGGCTGATCATGGTGAAGATGAAAACGCCGTAGCCGATGTAGACGTGGACGACGCGGATGTTTGGCTTCGGCCTCGGCACGCCGTAGAAGTAGAAGCTGGCGGTGGCGTGGATGAAGAAGAGGATCAGGAAGGCGCTATTCGCGGTCGAGTCGATGGTCTTGGTGAGGAATGTCAGGCCCAGGGGCTGGCGGTAGAAGGCCAGGGTGCCGACAATCAGGAGGGGAGCCATCACCCAGGCCATGTAGCGGTTACCCACGGCCAGGCGGCGCTTGCGTCCGCGCTGCTCATCGGCCAGGCGCTCGCGATCGGCGGGTGTGAGCTTCTTCTGGCGGGCCAGGGCCTCGACCCGGCTGATCATCGGGAAGCGCTGGGCGGTGAGCACCAGGCCGACGATCAGCACCAGCTCGCCGAGGTTTGCGACGATGCCGAAGCCCGAGGCGAAGGCGGCGACGGTGAACATGATGATCGCGTTGACCAGCAGCCAGGGCCAGCGCGTACGCACGAAGACGCCGATACCGCAGAACATGAGCAGCGTCATCACCGTCAGCGCCGGCAGGGGCGGCCCCTTCACGGCGTCGTTGGTGTAGCGCAGCGCCTCGGTGGCGTAGCTCGCCGCATCGGTGGGGGTCAACACCATACGGAGGCTGACCACATCGTAGGCGAGGCCCCAGGCGAGCATCGAGAGGGTGAGCAGCCAGAAGCTCACCGCCGCGCGCCGCGTCCAGGCCCACTCGATCGTCGTGTTGCGGGCCAGATCCAGGCCGAGCATGCCCAGCAGCGGCAGGGTGATGGCACCGATGACGAAGCGCGGGTAGTTCAGGCTCATCAGGGTCGCGCCCGGGCCGATCAGCGAGCCCAGGCCAAGCACGAGGTTGTCGTAGACAAGCCCGGCGATGGTTACGGCGAGCGCGAGCAGGGTCCAGCGGCGATCCCGGGCGAACAGGCGGATGCTCATCCAGAGCATGGCCAGATGAGCGGCGGCGTAGATCACATGGACGGCAGTGACCATGGCGGGCAGACCTCCGGGCTAGGCGGTTCGGCAGACAGAGCCGTTATGGGGATTCACGTGTCAAGGGTGTCAACAATGGTACTCTCTGTCAAAAAAGTTGTCAATTAGTAAAAGCCTGTAAGCCTGTTCATATCCTGTGCGAACTGAGACAATGAATCGCGGGCGCGACATAGCAAAACCGCAACACCCCGTTGCGGTTTTTTATTGTAGGCGACAACACTATGCGCAGCATCGCGCGGGGGCGGCTTCGCTGCCCCCGCGCGATGCTGACTTTTAGGGCGGCAGCCCTACAAGGCAGGGGCGATCAGGCTGCCTGGGGTGACGACCACCTTGTCGCGGGTGAGCAGGTAGCTGTAGATCTCGTCCGAGGGGGCCACCCAGATCTCGTCGCTGCCGCCGGGGCCATACGTAGTGTAGGCGTGGTCGAGGATCTGGCCCAGGTCCGCCTCGCGGTCGCCGTGGGAGAGCGTGTTGAGCCAGAAGTGGCGGTCCGCCGCCTTGTTGGCCGCCATCCAGTCGAGGACGGCGTTCACCTTCTCCGGGGCGCCCTCGACATCCGAGTCGCGGCCGATCTCGGT
>JBAXES010000625.1:0-2929 GCA_037140315.1 Chloroflexales bacterium | reverse complement strand
GCGCCCGGTGAGGGCGTGGGAGGGCGCAGCACTCCCACAAAAAAACTGGTTCTGCCGCCGCGCCCGGTGAGGGCGTGGGAGGGCGCAGCACTCCCACAAAAAAACTGGTTCTGCTGGGTCGCGGCGTAGCCGCGACCCAGCAGAACCAGTGCAGCGTAGAGAGGTATCACCTGAGGATGAAGGTCTTCCAGCTAGAGGGCGGGTGGTCGGCCGACCACCTGATCATCGCCGAGCGGCCGACGCCCGCGCCCGGCCCCGGCCAGGCCCTGCTGCGCATGCGCGCGGCCTCGCTCAACTACCGCGACCTAGTCGTCATCCAGCGCGGCTACGGCGCGCAGACCGGGCAGCTGCCGCTGATCCCGGTCTCCGACGGCGTCGGCGAGGTGGTGGCCGTCGGCCCGGGCGTCACCCGCGTGAAGGTCGGCGACCGGGCCTGCCCGATGTTCTTCCCGCGCTGGCCGGCCGGCCAGCCCGGCGCCGCACAGATCGGCGCATCCCTCGGCGGCCCGCTCGATGGCGTGATGGCCGAGTATATGGCCATCGACGCCGAGGGCCTGTCCCTGGCCCCCGCGCACCTGAGCGACATCGAGGCGGCCACCCTGCCCTGCGCCGCCCTCACCGCGTGGAGCGCCCTGGTGACCGAGGGCCGCGTCCGGCCGGGCGAGCGCGTGCTCATCCAGGGCACCGGCGGCGTCTCGCTCTTTGCGCTCCAGTTCGCCAAGCTGCTCGGCGCCTTCGCGATCGTCACCTCCAGCAGCTCACAGAAGCTGGAGCGCGCCCGCGCCCTCGGCGCCGACGCGACGATCAGCTACCGCGAGACGCCCGAGTGGGGCCGCAGCGTGCGCGAGATCGCCGGGGGCGACGGGGTTGACCATATCGTTGAGGTGGGCGGGCAGGAGACCCTGCCCCAGTCGCTGCGGGCGATCCGGCCGGGCGGGACGATCAGTATGATCGGGGTGCTCTCAGGGGCGTCGATGGACGCTCGCCTGGGCCTGGTGGTGACGCGCCAGGTGCGGCTCCAGGGCATCACCGTGGGCAGCCGCGACGGGTTCGAGGCCATGGCCCGCGCGATCTCCCAGCACCAGCTGCGCCCGGTGGTCGACCGGGTCTTCCCCTTCGCCGAGCTGCCCCAGGCCCTCGCCTACCTCTCCAGCGGCGCGCACTTCGGCAAGATCGGCGTCAGCCACGGGTGATAAGGCCCTCACCCCCCGCCCCCCTCACCTGCTGCGGCAGGCGAGGGGGGGCTTCAGCCTGGGCGCTTGTTATCGACCTGCCGTGCCTCACTCCGACTGATGGTGTCAGCGAAGCTGACACCATCAGTCGGAGTGAGACACAATAAGTTCATCCTCGGTGGCGATAAGATCCAGCGCCAGATCGTGGGGCTCGCGGGGCAGGTCGGCCACCTCCTGGGCGCCGAAGGCCACCCCGAGGGCAATGCCCCTGGCGGCGGCGAGGAGCCGGTCGTAGTAGCCCATGCCGTAGCCGATCCGGTAGCCGGCGCGGTCAAAGCCGAGCATGGGCACGATCATGAGATCCCAGTCGCCGGGCGTGGCCGGGCGGATGTGGCGCGGGGTGAGCGTGCCGAGGACGCCCTCCGTGAAGTCGGCCGGGTCGATCCCGGTGATCCAGCAGTGGCTCAGGCGGCGGCCGGGCTCGACCACCGGGACCGCCACGGCCTTGCCCTGGGTGAGCGCCACGGCGATCAGGGCGCGCGTGTCGACCTCCGAGCGGATCGACAGGTAGCAGTGGATGGCTCGGGCGTGCCGGAAGGCCGGCGCGGAGAGGGCGCGCTCGCAGATGGCCGCGCTGCGCGCCGCGCGGCCTAGGATCTGGTCGCGCCGGGCCAGCAGCTCGCGGCGCAGGCTGCGCTTCGCCTCGATTGGGCTAGAGATGTGGCGCCCCGATCTTCTTGATGATGCCCGCCAGGGGCGGCGCGGGCTTGCCGCCGGGCTTCTTGCGGAACCAGCCGAGGTCGGCCCGCACCGCCTGCTCCTTGAGCTCGGTGGCCCCCCAGATAAAGGACGCGCCGGCGATGCCTAGCAATGCCGACAAGCCGATACTCGGCACAAACAGCGAGCCGCCGATCAGCGCGATCCCCGCCAGCAGCGGGTAGGGCCACCAGAGGTAGCCGAGATGGTACTCCGTGCGGATCACCCAGACGAAGCCGAACCCGATGACGCCGAAGCTGAAGAGCCCGAGGGCGATGCCTGCCCAGTTCATAGTTCTCCTTAATCGCTGCTTGTGCCATGGCCCAGCCTGCCTGACGATTGCATGCTACCGAGCGTCGGGTCGGCCGGCTCGCGCTTGAGCAGATCTGCGGTGGTGGCGCGGCTGTTGGGCGTGGCCAGGTAGGCGGCGTGGCGCGGGTTCGCTGGGTTCGCCGGGGCGTGGCCCTTGATCACCCGCCGCTGCTGGCGGTAGAGCTCGAAGGCGTCCCAGAGCAGCGTGATGCCGATGATGCTGCACACCCCGGCGACCGTCAGGCTGGGCGCGAACAGGCTGTAGAGGTTTAGCCCCAGGCCGAGTGTGATCAGCGCCAGGGCGGGGGGGCGCACGTCAGCGCTGCGCGCCTCCAGCCGGCGCACCCCGACGTGCCCCCACCAGATCCCCAGGAATGTCGCGGTGGCCATCGACAGGCCGGCGAGTTGCGGCATAGCACCGTACCTTTCAGCTGACGGTCGCATGTAAAGCCTTGCGAATCTACACAAATCTCTGTATCCGCCCGTCATTTTACAAGCATGCCGGGCTGTCGTCAACGCTAGCTGCCGGTATTTTATGACCGTGGACACCCAATCGAGCGCTGAGCAGACCAGCCTCTGCGACCTGCTTGAGAAGCTCCAGGCCGGCCTGCGGGCCAATCTTGTTGAGGGGTAGGACAAGGTTACAGGGAACAGGGAACAGGGAACAGAAATACCGCATCCTGATGCAG
>JBAXES010000624.1:0-2938 GCA_037140315.1 Chloroflexales bacterium | reverse complement strand
GAGATCGGCGGAGTAGGCCTGCGACTCGGCGATCGTGCGGAAGGGGCTGAAGATCACGTCGGCGACGCGGGCGGCCAGGTCGCGCCCGTCGTCCGACTGCCCAGCCTGCACGATCACCGGGTGGCCCTGCACCGGGCGGGGGCCGTCGAGCGGGCCGCGTACGTTGAACCACGCACCCCGGTGGTCGATGGCATGCAGGTGCTGCGGGTCGACCGAGTCCGTGGCGAGGGCATCGTCCTCCCAGCTGTCCCAGAGTTCCTTGATCAGGGCCACGAACTCGCGGGCGCGGGCGTAGCGCGTGGGGTGGTCGAGATGCTGCTGGCGGCTGAAGTTGAAGGCCACCTGGTCGCCACCCGAGTCCTTGGCCACCGAGTTGCTGAAGGTCGTGACCACATTCCAGGCCGCGCGACCGCCGCTGACGTGGTCGATCGCGGCCAGCTTGCGGGCTAGCTCGTAGGGCTCATTGTAGGTCGAGGAGATCGTCGCGGCCAGGCCGATCTTCTCGGTCACGGCGGCCAGGGCTGGCAGCAGGGTCAGCGTGTCGGGCCGGCCGTTGACGATCGGGCCGAAGAACTGGTCGCGGTGTTCGCGCACCACCAGCCCCTCGGCGAAGAAGATGAAGTCGAGCTTGCCGCGCTCGGCGGTCTGGGCGAAGCGCACGTAGGTTTCGAACTCCGTGAACGGGGCGTGCTCGGGGTGGCGCCAGGCGATGGTGTGCCCCACGCCCTGGAGGAAGGCCCCGATATGGATCTGCTTCTTGGTGGTCACGGCGTACCCTCCCTAGTATGCGGTGAAGGCCTCGGCGGGGGCCCCGGCGTACTGGCTCAGCGGGCGCGGCAGACCCAGGTGCGCGCGCAGGGTGCGCCCGGCGTAGGCGCTGCGGAAGAGGCCGCGCCGCTGGAGCTCCGGCACCAGATTGCGGGCGATCTCCTCCAGGCCCTCCGGCAGGGTCGCGGGCAGGAGGTGGAAGCCGTCGGCGGCGCCGGCGGCGAACCAGGCCGCGAGCTGGTCGGCCACCTGCGCCGCAGTGCCGACGAGGCGTAGGGCGCGGGGCGCGGCGGCGCCCTCGGCGGCCGCATCGAGCTCGGCCGCGCGCACGCGGGCGAGCACTTCGGTCGCGCCCAGGATCGGCAGGATCCGCTGGAGGATGCGCACCGCATGCCCGTCGGCAGCCGCCACGGCTTGATGTTGGGCGTAGGCAGTCTGGGCCTCCGCAAGCGTTTCGTGGTGCAGGATGAGCACCTCGGCGACGGTGGCGGAGGGCACCACCGCTGGGTCGCCCTGGTCGTCCTGGATCACCACCACATGGCCCTGGGGCGGGCGGTAGGTGATCTGCGGGCCGCGCACCTGGAAGTGCGGGCCGACGTGATTGATGTGGTGCAGCTTGGTCGGGTCGAGGTAGAGGCCGCGGGTGCGGTCGGTGATCACCGCGTCATCCTCCCAGCTGTCCCAGAGCTTGCGGCTCACCGCGACGAACTCCTCGGCGCGCGCGCGGCGCTGCTCGGGCGGCAGGGCGTGGGCGCGACCGTAGTTCGCCGCCTCATGATCAGTCGAGGTGGTGGTGACACTCCAGGCGGCCCGCCCGCCACTGACGAAGTCAAGGGTGGCCAGCTCACGCGAGATGTGGAAGGGCTCGCTGTAGGTGGTCGGCGAGCTGGCAGCGAGGCCGAGGTGGGGCACCTCTGGGGCGAGGCGGGCCAGGATGGCTAGCGCGTCGAGCCGTCCGACGACGCGGCCCGTTGGGATAGCGCGGGCATCATCGAGCAGCACAAAGTCGAGCCGGCCAGCCTCCGCAGCCTGAAGCAACCGGCGGTAGTGAGCGACGTCGACGAGGCTGCGGGCCGCGCCGGTGGCGCCAGGGTGGGCACCGAAGCCAGAGATCGCGGCGCTCAGGATGAACTGGTTCGGAGACGTGCTCATCGGGGACTCCTTACCTCGTGCGTGGTGGGCCGGTAACGGGGGGAGTGGTGCTGGCCGTGAGGTTATCTTAATTTAATCGATCTACTTTGTCAAGTATATCTGAGCGCCGCGCATCGCCTTGACAACGCGCGCCATTCTGATTATGATTTCAATCATAATAATCTCGGTCAATAAAGTCAATAATTACCCGCCTGCACAGGAGATCCCGATGGCACCCATCTACGGCAGCATTACCGAGCTGATCGGCCACACCCCGCTCGTCCGCCTGAACCGGGTCAACGACACCCACGCCACCGTCGTCGCCAAGCTGGAGTTCTTCAACCCCGCCAGCAGCGTCAAAGACCGCATCGGCCTGGCCATGATCACCGCCGCCGAGCAAGCCGGCCTGATCGCCCCCGGCAAGACCACTCTGGTCGAGCCAACCAGCGGCAACACCGGGATCGGCCTGGCCTTCGTCGCCGCCGCCAAGGGCTATCGGCTCATCCTGACCATGCCCGAGACCATGAGCCTGGAGCGGCGCAAGCTGCTGCGCGGCTACGGCGCCGAGCTGGTGCTCACCCCGGGGTCCGAGGGCATGGGCGGCGCGATCCGGCGCGCCGAGGCCCTCGCCGCCGAGCTGCCGAACAGCTTCATCCCCCAGCAGTTCAAGAACCCGGCCAACCCGGCCGTCCACCGCCTGAGCACCGCCGAGGAGATCTGGGACGACACCGATGGGCAGGTCGATATCCTGATCTCGGGGGTCGGCACGGGCGGGACGATCACCGGCGTGGCCGAGGTGATCAAGGCGCGCAAGCCGTCCTTCCAGGCAATCGCCGTCGAGCCGGCGGCCTCGCCGGTGCTCTCGGGCGGTAGCCCCGGCCCGCATAAGATCCAGGGCATCGGGGCTGGCTTCGTGCCTGAGGTGCTGAACCGGGAGATCATCGACGAGATCGTGCAGGTCAGCAACGAAGCCGCGGTGGAGACGGCGCGGCGGCTGGCCAAGCAGGAGGGGCTGCTGGTGGGCATCAGCAGCGGGGCG
>JBAXES010000623.1:0-2942 GCA_037140315.1 Chloroflexales bacterium | reverse complement strand
GACCAGCACGCTAACGAGAGGTAAGGAATGTTCTCGGAGGGGCTGCGCCCCTCCAGATCTCCCCGCTTTTAGCCCCCAAGCTCTTTAAGCTTTGCCTCCCACTTGGCCATCAGGCGGTTGTAGATGGCCTCGCTGATCTCGCCCTTCGAGAGGCGCATATCCAGGGCGTCGATCGTCTCCTGGACCTGGGCTCTGGTGAGCGGGCCGGACGCCTCGGCGGGCGCGGCGGGTGCGGCGGGCGGCGGCTGTGGCGCGGGCTGCTGAAAGGCATTGCCGATGGCCCCGGCCATGCTCGCGCCGAGGCCGATCCCGGCGCCGAGGCCGATCCCGGCCCCCGCGCCGCCGCCGGGGTTGTTCGCCGCGTCGCCCATGGCCTTAGCCGCCTTGAACTTCATATACTCATCGAGGTTGCCGAGGGCGCCTATCGCCGAGCGCTCCTCGATCGCCTTGTTGGTCTCCTCGGTCGGCGTGATCGCGTTGATGTATAGGGCGCTGAGGGCCAGGCCGAGGGCCTGGAAGTCGTTGGCGAGGTAGGCGCGGGCCTGGGTGCTGATCTCGCCGAGCTGCCCGGCCATGTCGAGGGCCGAGACGCGCAGCTGGCCGAGGGTCTCGCTGAAGCGCTGGATGACCATGCTGCGCAGGTAGTCTTGCACGGCGGCGGTGGTGAACTTGCCCTGCTGGCCGACCACGCCGTTCACGAAGCGCTGCGGGTCGGCCACCTGGAAGGCGTAGCTGCCGAAGGCGCGCAGGCGGGCCATGCCGAGCTGCGGGTCGCGCAGGGTGATCGGCTCGGCGGTGCCCCACTTCTGGTCGATGAACTGGCGCATGTTGATGAAGACCACCTCGGCGGGGAATGGCGTGCGGCCATTGGTGAAGAGGCCGACGATGCCTGAGAGGACGGGCAGGTTGTCGGTGGTGAGGGTGTGGCGGCCGGGGCCGAGCAGGTCGAGGGCCTGGCCCTCGCGGAAGAAGACGGCGGTCTGGCTCTGGCGCACGATCACCTGCGAGCCGAGGCGGAAGTCGCCGGGGCCGCCCTGCGGCTCGCGGTGGACGATCTCGTTGCCGGTGTTGTCGAGAAACTCGACGACGTCGATGATTCGCATAGGAGTCCTCCTCGTCACCTACCGATGGGGTGATGATCATATATTTGGTTGCAATTGCCAGCGAAGCTGGCAATTGCAACCAAATATATGAGAGATTGTAGGGCGATAGCCCCACAGGATTCACCAGCTGCGGCTGGTGGCGTTCGAGTGGCTGGTGATGCTGCGGCCATTGTCCTCGATCGGCTCGTAGGCCGACTGGACGGCCACGCGGCCTGGCCCGTAGAGGCGGAGCCAGAGCTGCCGGTGGCTCCAGGATGACCAGAACGACCAGCCGGTGGAGCCGGGGTACTCGAAGTGCAGCTGCATCTGCACCGAGGGGTCCTTGAAGAGCAGGGCGGTGGGCTTGACCAGGATGGCCTCGCCGGGCGCGAGCTGGCGGATGAAGGCGTTGCCGGCGGCGTGGAGCAGCAGCAGCCCGGGCTTATCGCGCGATGAGAAGCGGTCCATCAGCATGCCCACCGGGTAGTGGGTCTCGGTCTCGTCGCCGTTCTTGGTGGTGAACCAGATGTTGGGGTTGAACCAGTCGTAGGCGACATTGCTGGTGGCCACCAGGAAGATATGCTCGCGCACATCGATCTGCTGGCCGGGCTGGAGCGGGACCACGATCAGCTCGCCGGAGCGATCTTTGGAGAAGGCGATGTGGCCGGGCCCCTGGGCCTGGGTCATCACCAGGGGCATGCCGGCCAGCATGCGCTTCCACGCGCCCTTCAGGGGCAGGGCGCTCACCTTCACCTGGGTGTCCATCCAGAGCAGCACGTGGTGGGCGAAGTAGACGCTGTCGCTGGGGTCCAGGCTCATATCGGCGACGGGCACGTAGGTGCCCTCGATCTGGCAGGAGGAGCTGCCGAACTGGATCTTGGCCATATCGCGGCGGCCGGGCAGCTCCAGCCAGCCCGAGCGGGTGGTAGTCTGACGCACGTCGATCGAGATACCGCAGCCGGGGCAGTCGAGCGCCGTCCCGTCGCTGACGGTGCCGCACCAGGCGCAGGTGTATGAGCGGAGCGGTGTCGCAGTCACAGGCCCCCCCTTTACTCGGTGGTGTGGTGGACGTACATCGACTGGATGCCGACGCGGCCGGGGCCGGTCATGCGGGCCAGGTTCATGCTGACGCCGCCGAACCAGCCGGTGGTCAGGGGCTGGGGCTGCACGTCCATCGTCACGGTCGAGTCTTTATAGAGGAAGGCGCCCGGCTCCAGCAGGATACTCTCGCCGGGCTTCAGGGTACGCTCGAAGACGTTGCCGTAGCCGTGGAGGATGAGCAGGCCGGGGGCGCTGGTGGTGACGAAGCGGTCCATAAACATGCCCTGGCCGCCGAAGAGGATGTTGCGCAGGCCCTTGATGCGGATGAAGGAGTAGTCGATGTGGTGCGAGGCGAGCAGGAAGGCGTGCTCGCGCACGTCGAGCTCCATGCCCGGGTGCAGCGGGAGGATCACCAGCTCGCCGGTCTGGTCGCGGGAGAAGGCGACGCGCCCCGGCCCCTGGGCCACGCTGATGATGAAGGGCATGCCGGAGAGCACGCGCTTCATGCCGCCCTGGAGGGCGAGCACGCCGAGGGGGGTGTTGTCGTCCTTCCAGAGCAGGACGTGGTGCTCGAAGAAGACCGAGTCGCCGGGGGCGAGGTTGAGCTCGACGACCGGGACAATCTCGCCCTCGACCTGGCAGGAGGAGCTGCCGAACTGGATCTCGGTCATGTCCTTGATCCGGGGGGCCTCGCGCCAGCCCGACTCGCTGACCAGGTCTTTGATGTTGAGGGGCGCGGCGCAGGACCGGCAGCTGAGGGCGGCCTTCTCATTCATCGCCTGGCACCACTGGCACTGGATGCGCTCGATGGGCTCAAGG
>JBAXES010000622.1:0-2958 GCA_037140315.1 Chloroflexales bacterium | reverse complement strand
ACAGGGAACAGGGAACAGAAATACCGCATCCTGATGCAGTGCAATTGCTTGAACTGTAATGTACATTGAATGCTGTTCGCCATTCAACATTCAACATTCAACATTACATGCACAGCGCCTATGCTGATTCTAAACAGGCCGCTGCTATACTTTGGGCAGATGTAAGGAGAAAAGCGATGGCCAAAACAATCCTGGCGGTGGATGACCACGCCAACGTGCGGGCGCTGCTCAAAGACTACCTGGGCGAGAATGGGTTTCACGTGATCACCGCCAGCGACGGGGCCGAGGCCCTGATCGTGGCCGGCCGCGAGCGGCCCGACCTGATCCTGCTCGATGTGATGATGCCCAACCTCGACGGCTTCGAGTTTATGAAAGTCTTCCGCAAGCGCCACACGATCCCGATCATTATGCTCACCGCGCGCGTGGCCGAGTCGGACAAGGTGGTCGGGCTGGAGCTAGGCGCCGACGACTATGTGACCAAGCCCTTCGGCATGCACGAGCTGCTGGCCCGCATCCGCGCGGTGCTGCGGCGCACCTCGCCCGAGGCCTCGGCCCCCGACGAGCTGCTGCGCGTGGGCGACCTGGTCCTAGACCGGGCCACCCGCGGCGTCAGCGCGGGCGACCGGGCGATCACGCTCACGCCCTCGGAGTTCGAGCTGCTGGCGATCCTGATGGAGTCGCCGGGGCGCGTCTTCACCCGCGAGCAGCTGCTTGAGCGGCTCCAGGGCAACGACTACGAGGGTGTCGAGCGCACCATCGATGTCCACATCCGTAACATCCGCAAGAAGCTGGAGCCCGACCCGGCCCAGCCGCGCTATGTCGAGACGGTCTTCGGGGTCGGCTACCGCTGTCGGGTTGATGCCCTATAGCTTGGCGGACGGCACGCCGCCCACCAAGCTATAAAAATACCGTGGGGCTGCGCAGCCGCCCCACACCCCACCGGAGGGTGACACTGTGCGCTCATTAAGCTCAAAGCTTGTGCTGGCCTTTCTGCTCACCAGCCTTGTCGGCGCGGTGCTGGCGGCGATCTTCGTGCGCCAGTTCGTCGGCGCCCAGTTCGACGCCTTTGTGGTGGGCCAGCAGCGCGACTTCTTCGCCAACCGGGTGCTCGACTACTACGCGACAAATGGCAGCCTGGACAACCTTGACAAGTGGATCAACGACCGCAGCAACCGCCACCCGCCCGACGAGCCGCCACTTGAGGGCATCCCGCCCCACGGGGACCCCCTAAGCATCCACTTCGGCCTGGCCAACCCGGCGGGCCTCGTGATCATCCCCGCCCTGGGCTATAAGGCTGGCGACATTATGCGACAGGCAGACCTCGCCGCAGGCACGCCGGTGACGAGCGGCGGGCAGACGATCGCCGTGGTGATCACCCCCACGGGCGACGCCATCCGTGCCCCGGCCCAGGCCCGCTATCTGGCCAGCACCGACGCGGCCCTGAGCATCGCCGCCGCCGCCACCGCCGGTATCGCGCTCATCCTCGGCGTCTTCCTGGCTCGCCTGATCACCCGGCCCCTGCGCGAGCTGACCACCGCAGCGCACCAGATCGCCGCCGGTGGCCCGGGCCAACAGGTGGTCGTGCGCTCCCGCGACGAGCTGGGCGACCTGGCCACCCAGTTTAACCACATGAGCGCCGACCTGGCCCACGCCAACCAGCTCCGCCGCCAGATGACCGCAGATATCGCCCACGACCTGCGCACCCCGCTGACGGTGATCTCGGGCTACCTCGAGTCGCTGCGCGACCAGGTACTCAAGCCTACGCCCGAGCGCTTCGCTACGCTCTACGACGAAACCCAGATCCTCCAGCGCCTCGTGGACGACCTGCACACGCTCTCGCTGGCCGACGCCGGCGAGCTCCCGCTCCAGCGCCGGCCGGTTGATCCGCTCCAGATCCTCGCCCACGTGGCCGAGACCTACGGCCACGCCGCTGAGCAGGCTGGCGTGAGCCTGGTGACAAGCGCCGCCGGCCCCCTGCCAGACGCCAACGTGGACTACGAGCGCATGAGCCGCGCCCTCGGCAACCTGGTGAGCAACGCCCTGCGCTACACCCCCTCTGGCGGCACGATCTGCCTGAGCGCCGACGTGGCCGCAGGGCAGCTTACCCTCAAAGTCGCGGACACCGGCAGCGGTATCGCCGCCGAGCATCTGGCGAACATCTTCGAGCGCTTCTACCGAGCCGACACCTCGCGCCAGCTGGAGACTGGAGGATCAGGGCTAGGCCTAGCCATCGTGCGCTCGATCGTCGAGGCCCACAGCGGCACGATCAGCGTCGCGAGCAATCTGGGTAGCGGCACCACGTTCACCGTCCGCCTGCCCCTACCCGAGATCCTGGCGACAACCCAAACAGATCTGAACAGCTTCTAAACGCCCGCCGGGTACAGTACGTATGCCACCAACGAGATCAACATCGTGACACAACAACGGTGGCAGCGAACTAAGCGCACAAGGAGCAACCCGATGAAGCGTTTCCTGATGATCATCATGTCGGCCGCCCTGGGAGCCATCCTCATGTTCGGTCTGATGCGGGGCACCACGAGCGTATCGGCACAGGCCGCCCAGACAAGCACGGCCCAGCAGGACTGCGCCGGCCGCCCCGGCGGCCCCGGCAAGAACGACGGCACCCGCGCCGACGGCAAGGTCGCCAGCGTCAGCGACAGCACCATCACCGTGACTGGCCGCGACAACGCCAGCCATGCCATCCTGACCACATCTAGCACGACCTACGACCTCGACGGCGCGGCCTCCAGCCTGAGCGCCGTCGTCGCCGGCCAGTTCATCCACGCCGACGGCGCCACCGACAGCGCCGGCGTCTTCACCGCCACCGCCGTCCACGCCAGCACCACCCAGCCCCAGGGCCATGGCCCCGGCGGCCCCGGCAAGAACGACGGCACCCGCGCCGGCGGCAAGGTCGCCAGCGTCAGCGACAGCACCATCACCGTGACTGGCCGCGACAAC
>JBAXES010000621.1:0-2978 GCA_037140315.1 Chloroflexales bacterium | reverse complement strand
CGCCCTGGGCATCGTCGCCGAGCTGGTAGAGGCTGGGGGCGTGGCGCGGCTGGCCCGCGACGGCCACGCGCACCACCGAGGGCAGATCGCCAAAGCGGGCCGTCCCGTCACTATCACTCATCTGGCGAGCGAGCTCCTGGCCATCCTCGCTGCGCACGATGATCGTGATCCCGGCGATCCCCTGATCCGCCGCATCGCGCAGGGTCACGGTCAGGGCGTGCCCCTGCGCCGCGCTCACCTCCGGCAAGAGCGCGATAGCCAAGGCCAGCGCCAGCCAGCCGATCCGCCGGCGTCGTGCCCGCTCGGGTGTGGTCATGGGATCGTGCATCGTGCGTCTCCTCGTCGTTAGCGGGCGCTGCGAAAGCCGCGGATCTTCGGCTGGTAGTAGGCCGACGTGAAGACGCCGTAGTCCACCCGCACGCCCAGCGTCGGGCTGGCGGCGTGGATGAGATCCCAGACCCCGTCGCCGTTGACATCAGCGAGCATGCCGACGTGGTCGATCCGGGTCGGACTCTCGATGGCGAAGAAGATCAGGTCGCCGGGCTGGATCGCCCCCGCGTCGACCGACGTCATCCCGGCGAACTGGCTGCGCGACCCGCTCGGGATGCCGATGCCGATCTGGGCGTAGCTCCAGCTGGCCAGCCCGCTACAGTCGAAGGTTGTCGGCCCCTTGCTGCCCCAGACGTACCGCTTGCCCACCTGGGCCAGGGCCACCTGGACCAGGCGGCTGGCCCCGGGTGGCGGGGGCGGCCCGCCGACCAGCACCGGCTCGCCCCAGGCGCTGCCGGCGTCGTTGCCCCAATCGGTCAGCGCGCCTGGGTCGCCGCACGCCTCCCCGCCCGGCGGCACCCAGGTCGTCGCCGTCCACTGCACGCTGATGAACTGCGGGGTGCGGTCCTGGAGCAGCGGGTTGCCCGTGGGTGTGGGCGTTGGTGTGGCGCTCGGCGGGCCGACGGTCGCGGTCACGCCGGGTTCCGGCGTGCTGCTCGGGAAGGGGTAGCTGGCGGCCGGGTTGCCCACAAAGATGAGCTCAACCGTCTCGGGCGCACCGACCGGGGCCAGCACCGGCACGCGCACCGTGCTCGTCCCCGGCGGGATCAGCTCCGGCAGCGCCGCGCCCCCGGCGATCTCCTGGGCGGCCTTCGAGTAGGCCCAGGTCGCGTCCGAGACCACCGCGCCGCCGGGGGTCTTCACCGCGCGCAGGCGCACCCGCTCGGGGTAGGCGATCGGGATGGCGACCAACGCCCGGTTCACCCAGGTCAGGTCGATATAGTCGAGCTGGCGCGTGCCGTCGGGGATGCCGGGGTAGCCCGTCACCACCGGCCCGGCCTGGGCATTCACCGTGACGTGGAGCGGGCCGACCTCGATGCGCTGGCCGAGGATGTAGTTGGTGCCCACCCGCGCGTAGGGCGTCGGCGAGGGGAAGGGCGGCCCGCCGGCGTTGGGGTACTCGCGCTCCCACTCGGCGAAATAGATCAGCTCCTCCCAATCCCCGCCGTCGGTGATCGGGCGGGTGTGGGTGATGACCTCCTTGACCGGCCCGGCCGTGCCCCAGGGCAGCGGGGTCGGGCTCGGGCACGCCCAGCGCGGCGCGCCGCTGGTCTCTAACACGCCGGCGGCACCGCAGCCGAGAACGAGCAGGGTGAGCAGTGCAGTGCCAATGATGGTGAGCGGATTGCGCATGAGGCCCTCCTACGGGCGCGGCAGCACGGTGGTGAAGTCAAACGCGCGCACCTCGACGGCCTTACCGCCCTCGACCCAGGCCACCCAGGCGCTGCGCGCGTTGCGGGCCTGGGCGGTCACGGTCTCACCCACCGCCCGCGCCCCGAGGATGAGCGGCACGCGCTGGCCGGGCGTGGGGTCGTGCCAGACGCCGCTGCCGGGCGTCGACCAGCGCAGATAGTGGGTGCTCGGCGCGGCGTCGTTCCAGCCGCCCTCGACGCAGCAGGTCCAGATCGCCAGCAGGCGGTTGGTCGCCACGTCGTAGGCCGGGGCCGCGAAGGCGATGCGCTCCGTGCCGGCCGGGGCGGCGACCAGCTCGGGGGCGCGCCAGCTGCGTCCGGCATCGAACGAGGTGATCGCATACACGTTCCAGGCGCTGGCGTCAGAGAACATGAAGGTGACGACATCCTGGGTCGCCCCGGTCGGGCGATAGACCAGGGCGCGGGCATGCCAGCCGCGCGGCCCCGGGTCCACGCCGGGGATGGTCACATCCTGCGTGTCCAGCTGCCAGGGCTCGGCGCTGCCCAGGGTCTTGGCGAAGCGCAGCACGCGCGGCGGGGCGACCATCTGCCCATTCGGGCCGGTCAAGAAGAACACCGTCGCCCGGCCATCGTCGGTGATGGCGACGGCCCCGTCGGAGAAGTACCAGACCGCGCCGGGCAGCCGCTCCAGCGTCCAGACACCATCCGGGCTGCGGGTGGCGATCGCCGGCTGCACCTGGTTCGCGCCAGCGTTGCAGACCAGGCCCGTCACCAGCCAGCCGTCGAGGGTCGCGGTCAGGTCGTTGACCTGCCGGCAGTCATCGCCGACCACCTGCGGCGCGCTCCACGTGAGCCCATAGTCGCGGCTCTCCGCCGCCCAGACCCGCGCGGGCGGGTCGTTGTCGGAGAAGTCGGGGTCACTCATGCCCCAGACGGCGTGGACGACGCCGTCGCCGGTGATCGCCACCTCGACGGTGCGCGTGTAGCGCCCGAGCGCGGCCGGGCCGATATCCACCTGGTGGGCGGGCGTCCAGCTGCGGGTGTGCGGGTTGTAGACGATCACATAGGCCCGCTCGGGGTTAGCGTTGGCCGACCAGGCGACGGCGGCGACGGCCGGCCAGCCCTCGGTCGGGTGAACCGCAATATCGGCGGTGAGGATAACCTCAGGCAGCTGGATGGTGGTCTTCAGGCCGCTGCCGCCGCCGGCGCGGGTCTCCTCCATCGTCGGGTAGGGCGGCGGCAGCGGCCTGAAGACCACCATCCAGCTGCCTGAGG
>JBAXES010000620.1:0-2993 GCA_037140315.1 Chloroflexales bacterium | reverse complement strand
TGAGCCACAACTCGCGCAGCGGCGTGGCCCACTTCGCCGCCGACGACGAGCCGCAGTGCTTCGAGCAGCTGCGCACCCTACTCTCGTTCCTGCCGGCGAATAACATGGACGACCCGCCCTACGTGGCGCCCAGCGACGACCCCGAGCGCATGGACGAGTCGCTCCAGACGCTCATCCCCGACAGCCCGCGCAAGGCCTACGATATGGTCGCGGTGCTCGAGTCGGTGGTGGACGACGGATTCTTCTTCGAGGTACAGCCCTTCTGGGCGCGCAATATCGTGATCGGATTCGCCCGCCTCGATGGCAACGTGATCGGCATCGTGGCCAACCAGCCCATGCATATGGCCGGCACGCTGGACATCGACAGCTCGAACAAGGCGGCCCGCTTCGTGCGCTTCTGCGACGCCTTCAATATCCCGCTGGTGACGTTTGTGGACGTGCCGGGCTTCATGCCGGGGACGCAGCAGGAGTACGGCGGGATCATCCGCCACGGCGCCAAGCTGCTCTACGCCTACTGCGAGGCCACCGTGCCGAAGCTCACGGTGATCACCCGCAAGGCCTACGGCGGGGCCTATGACGTGATGGCCTCCAAGCACATCCGCGCCGACTTCAACTTCGCCTGGCCGACGGCGGAGATCGCGGTGATGGGCGTGGACGCGGCGGTGCGGATCATCTTCCGCAAGGAGCTGACTGAGGCGGCGGATCCGGTGGCGCGCATGGCCGAGCTGGTCGAGGACTACCAGGGGCGCTTCGCGAACCCCTACGTCGCTGCCGAGCGCGGCTATATCGACTCGGTCATCGAGCCCAAGGAGACCCGCCCGGCCCTGATCAAGGCCCTGCGGCTGGCCCGCACCAAGCGCCAGAGCATGCCGCCGCGCAAGCACGGGAATATCCCGCTGTAGATAGGGTGTCAGGTGTCAGGTGTCAGGTGTCAGATCGCGTCTGACACCTGACGCCCTATCTACAGCGGTTGCCGTCTGGGCGTGCCGGCTGGGCGCGGGTAGCGCGAGTCAGTGGGCCGCAGCTTGTCGATGATCACCACCGCGTGAGAGTCGAGGCCGGGCAGTTCGACGGGCGTCACTGCAACGAGCCTGCCCCCGAGCAGACTGATCGCCGGCCCGGCCGCTGCCGCCTCAGCGTGGGCGGCGACGCCCTTTGGGGCCAGCATCCGCCCGCCAACCTTCAGCAGCGGCAGCCCATACTCCACCAGCACACGTAGCTCCGCCACCGCCCTCGCGGTCACCAGGCCGTGGGCCTCGCGCTCGCCCCGCTCGCGGCCCAGATCTTCGGCCCGCAATGTGCGCACCCGCACCCCCGCCAGCCCCAACAGCTCAGCCATATGCCGCAGGAACTCGGCCTTCTTACCCACCGACTCCACCAGGGTCAGGCGCAGACCCGGTCGCAGAATCGCCAGCGGCAGGCCAGGGAAGCCGGCCCCGCTGCCAATATCGACCAGGCTCGTCGGGGAGTCGCCCCAGAAGCGGGCCAGGCTCAGAGAGTCGAGGAAGTGGCGCCGGTAGACCTCGGCCGGCTCGCTGATCGCCGTGAGGTTGATGCGCTCATTCCAAAGCCGCAGCTCATCGGCGTAGGCGGCAAACTGCGCGATCTGGCCGGCGCTCAGGGCGATGCCCCAGGCGGCGCAGGTATTGGTGAGCACATGCTCGGGAGTGTCCATGTTAACGCTCTCGGTAGAGCCCGTGCTCAGCAATATAGGCGAGCACTGGGTCGGGGATCTGATAGCGCGCAGGGCGGCCGGAGGCGAGGCGGGCGCGGAGGTCGCTGCTGGAGACCTCTAGGCGCGGGCCGTCGATGATGGTGGAGCGTGCGCTAATGCCGGGGAGGTCGAACTCAAGCTTGGCAAGGCTCACGTGATAGCCGGGACGCCCGACAATCGCCAGTCGCGCGAGGCGGATGATCTCGGCGGCCCGATGCCAGCGCGGCAGGTCGCGGGCAGCGTCGACGCCGAGGATGAACACCAGGTCGGCGGCGAAGTCCATCTCAGCGCGCAGGGCGGCGATGGTGTCGACCGTATACGATGGCGGGGGGCGACGCAGATCCACATCGGATGCGACGAAGTGAGGGTTTTCGGCACAAGCCAGCTGTACCATCGCCAGGCGCTGCGCGGGCGCTGCGCCCTGACGGTCGCCCTTCAGGGGCTGGCGCGTGGCGGGGACAAAGATCACATGATCGAGGCCAAGCGCGTGGTGGGCATCCTCAGCGATCGCCAGGTGGCCAATGTGGACGGGGTCGAAGGTGCCCCCGTAGATCCCGATCCGCTGGGCGCTCGTCACTGGCAGCGATCCTCTAGGGGTGGAGGTCAGTCGGGGGACTCCATCTCGTGGGCATCCTGAAAGAGATGCCAGATCATCCACGAGATATCGTGCTGATCCTCAGCGCTGAGATCGTCCACATAGGCCCGGATCAACTGAGCCACGTCGGCGCGGGGCAGCAGATACACCCGCGACCCGATAGACGCGTGGATCTGAAGGGCAAGTGCGTCCGCGAGGTCAAGCATATCCCGCTCGGGCAGGTGCCGATCAGTGCTGAACCGATAGCCACGCATATCACCCCACCGAAATCAGGATACCAGACCCCTGTTGCCGCTGGCCCTAGCGACGGCCCTCGCGGAGGCGCGGTCGCCGGTCATCGTAGCTAGAATCATCGTAGTACTCTTCCTGGTACTGGGGCTGCGCGGCGACGCGTTCTGTCTGTCCGGTGCGCCGGGGCAGCAGCGCGTTATCCGTCAGGCTCTCGTGGATATAATCCAGGTAGCCGCGAATATCGTCATTATCATCGAGGCTCTGGAAGGGCACCGTGGCCCCGCTCACCGTCTTCACGCTATCGCCGATATCACGGAGGGTGCCATCGATGCCCTTGACCAGGCCGCGCATCACGGCGGCGAGTTCTTCTTTCTCTTGGACTGTCAGGTTCGCAAAGCCGATCAGCGCCTTCTCCTGGGCGCGCAGCAGGGTGGCGCGGAGGATAGCGATATC
>JBAXES010000619.1:0-2994 GCA_037140315.1 Chloroflexales bacterium | reverse complement strand
TGGTGGAGCTTAGGGGGTTCGAACCCCTGACCTCGACACTGCCAGTGTCGCGCTCTCCCAACTGAGCTAAAGCCCCGTACGTATGGTGGAGGTGAGGGGGCTCGAACCCCTGGCCTCGACAGTGCGATTGTCGCGCTCTCCCAGCTGAGCTACACCCCCGCACGCACTTGCGGAGTATAGCATGGAGCCCCGAGGCTGTCAAATTTTTAGGCGCGACGGCGCGACCGGGTGCTCAGGGCGCAGATCTACCGCGCCCCAAGCATCGACCCGGTCGATCACACAATCCGCCGCGCCGTCAGAGGCGGGAAGGCCGGCGCCTCCTTGGCGGCGAAGGCGGCCAGGCCGATCTGGTAGTCGCTCGATGTCAGGGCCGCGCGGATGGCCGCCGTCTCGTAGCGCAGCCCCTGCTCGATCGAGCTCTCGATCCCGACATCGATCGCCGCCTTGGCGTAGGCGACCGCCAGCGGGCTGCGCTGGGCGATGGCGGTGGCCAGCTCGCGGGCGGCGGGGAGCAGCGCCTCGGCCGCCATCACCTGGCTCACCAGGCCCCACTCCAGGGCCAGATCGGCACTGATGCGGCGGCCGGTGAAGATCAGCTCCTTGGCGCGGGTAGGGCCGATCAGCCGGGGCAGGCGCTGGGTGCCGCCGGCCCCCGGGATGACGCCCAGGCCCACCTCGGGCAGGGCGATCTCAGCGTGCCGCGCGGCCAGGCGGAAGTCACAGGCCAGAGAGATCTCACAGCCGCCGCCGAGGGCCAGCCCATTGATCGCGGCGATGGTGGGGATGGGCAGGTGCGCGAGCTGATTCGCACAGTCGTTGAGCGCCCGGTTGTGCGCCCAGCGACCAGCATCGTCGAGGGCCGCGCGCTCCTTCAGGTCAGCCCCGGTGCTGAATGCCCGCTCCCCCGCACCGGTCAGGATCAGCGCGCGCACCGCCCCATCCTCAACCGCATCCAGGGCCGCCCGCAGCTCGGCGGTGAGCCGCGCCCCTAGGGCGTTTAGTCGATCCGACCGGTTCAGCGTGATCGTCGCCACCGCATCTACCACCACGAAAGTCAGCTGTTCGTACATATTGTCCATCGCCACTCCCTGATCTATTAAAATTACAGGTGGCGCATAGCCGCCGCCCGCAGATGATCTCGGCGCGATCTACGCAAGGTAGGGTCGATTATACAGCCCAGTGGGCGGATCGTGAAGGGCCTGCTGACGCAGCTCACGCTGGAGCATCAGGCTGGCCAGGGCCCGGCACCTCCGCTCGGCCCCGGTCATGAATGACAGAGCGCGACCTCATGCGCAGCCTGCGCGCCGCCATACAAGAACTAGACCTACCCGTTATAATACGAGAGCGAGCACTAGACACCCAGCTGTGCAGCCGACAGACCCTCACACCCTGCGATGGGAGAAATCAGATAATGACACCTCCGCCTGTGCGCGGCCCACAGCGCGCCCGCACCAGCTGGCGCGCCCGGGCCAGCGACCTGGCCCGCCGACTCAGCGCGAGCAAGCGGCGCTATGCAGCTCTGGCCAACGAGTCCCGGAGCCAGACCGAGGCGCTGGCGCGCATCGATGAGGTGCGCAGCACGATCGGCCGCGAGAACACGGTAGACATGATCCTGCGGGTCGCCGCCGAGGCCATCGCGGGGACCTTCGGATACCCCTCGGTGAGCATCTACCTGATCGAGGATGGCGTCCTCGTCCTCATGCATGGCATCGGGCACACCCCGCCGGCCACCCGGGTGCCTCGCCATAGCGTGCCCCTCGGCCACGTGGCCAGCACCGGTGAGCCGCTGATGATCACTGACACCAGCGCCTGGCCAGAGCGCCTTGACCTCGGCCCCGGCGTGGCCGCAGTCATCTCCACGCCCCTACTGGTCGGCGGCCAGGTTGCCGGGGTCATCCACATCGAGAGCTCTCAGCCAGACGCCCTCGGCAGCGATGATCTCAGCTGGCTCATCACGCTGAGCGACCACCTCGGCAAGGCCGTAGAGCGCACCCGCCTGCGCGGCGACCTCCAGCGCACCGTGCACGAGACCCTGACCCTCAACCGGATGATGAGTGTGATCGCCTCGGCCAAAGATACCGACGCAGCCCTTCAGGCAATCTGCGCCGATCTGGCCGACGCCTTCGGGGTGCCCCAGGCCATCTGCGCTCTGCTGAGCGCCGACCACACCGCGCAGACTGTGGTGGCCGAGCACCGAGACGCCGAGAGTCCCCCAGCGATCGGCGCGGTGATCCCGATGCGCGGCAACCTGCTCACCCAGGATCTGATCGTGCGGCGTCAGCCGGTCGTCCTCGCCAACCCGCCCATGAGCCCGCGCCCCGGCGTCAGCCGAGGCGCGGGCGCCAGCAGCGAGACAGGCTCGCTGCTGGCGGTGCCCGTGATCATCCACGATGAGGTGATCGGCATGATCGGCCTCTGCGCGGCGGAGTCGCACGCCTTCACGCCCGATGACATCGCCCTGGCCCAGCAGGTCGCGCCCCTGATCGGCCAGGCCCTCAGCAACCTGCGCCTGAGCGAGGCCTTGCGGCAGGATCTCATAGCCTTTCTCTCCTCGATGCGCCACGAGATCCGCGCCCCCATGCACCGCGTGATCGGGGTGGCCGGACAGCTCCTCGACACGCCCCTGAGCAAGGAGCAGCAGCAGTACGCCGCGACGATCCGCGCCAGCGGCGAGGCGATGCTGACGATCATCACCACGATCCTCGACCTGGCGAAGATTGAGCGAGACGCGCCGTAGCGGTTGCGGCACAATGAGGCGCGATGGGTGAGGCGGCATTGACCCTCACGCCTCACCCATCATCCTCGGAGTTCTGCTCAGGGATCAGGCGCACCGCGCTCACCGCCGTATCGATCGTCAGGTCACCGTGGTCGGGGAAGGCCACCACGAGCAGCTCGCGGTCGCCGACGATCTTGCTCGAGCGCACATCGCCCGTGCCCCAGGGCATGCAGAAGACGGTGTCGCCGGGGCGGAAGAGCAGCTCGGCAGGGGCGTCC
>JBAXES010000618.1:0-3009 GCA_037140315.1 Chloroflexales bacterium | reverse complement strand
CAACAGCATCGCCCGAACCTGCCCGACTGTCAAGGATGAGGTGGGCAGCAGACCCACCCCACGCACTTACTATACGAGGAGCAATCATGAGCATCCCGCTGCGCGTCGCCGATGTCCTGGCCCAGGGCGAGCCCGCCCTGCGCGCCCTCAGCCCCTCGATCGCCCAGCGGGTCTTCCAGCTCGACTGGGGCGGCGTCCCCAGCATCGCCCCGGCCCAGCTCGCCGCCCTCTTCGCTGCCATCCCTGAGGCGTGGGGCTTCGCTGAGCTTGGCGAGGTGATGGATGTGGCCAGCCTGAACGATACGCTCGCTGAGCAGCTCATGATCTGGGTGGAGGGGAGGTTTCAGGCTTCAGGTGACAGGTTTCAGGAACCAGCGCAGGAAGTACCACAGGAAAGCAACACCAATGCTGAACCTGCTGAACCTTCCCATGATGTTCAGAACCTGAAACCTGACACCCGACACCTGACCCCTGATCTGAAACCTGACACCCGGAACCTGAAACCTGGAATCCACCCCATCCTCGCGCTTGAGCAGGTGACGGACGAGTACCGCAGCTACCTGCAGAGTGAGTTCCGCGCCAAGGACCCGACCCTCAAGGCCGCGCTGGACGCGGCCCTGGACGAGCCGCGCTTTCTGGCCCAGGATCCGTTCTACCAGGCCCACCGGCCCTTCCGCGCCGGTGAGGCATGGGACGCCCTCGGCCTCGACCCGCGCCTCGCCCGGGTGATGCGCGCGCGCTCGGGCGGCGACCGGGCCTACCAGCACCAGTCGGCGGCGATCCAGACCCTGCTCTCCCCCGCGCCGTCGCCGGTCGTTGTCACCACCGGCACCGGCAGCGGCAAGTCCGAGGCGTTCCTGCTGCCGGTGATCCAGAACGCCATCGCCGACGCCGCAGCGTTCAACCGCAAGCCGGGGCTGACCGCCATCCTGATCTACCCGATGAACGCCCTGGCCAACGACCAGATGGAGCGCATCACCCGCTATCTGGAGGAGTCGGGCTGGGCCGGGGCGGTCGAAGTCGCCCAGTACGACCGCAGCACCAATCAGCAGCGCCGGCGCGAGCTGCGCGAGCGGCCGCCGCACATCCTGCTGACCAACTACATGATGCTGGAGTACCTGCTGGTGCGCCCGGCCGACCGTGACGACATCTTTGCCAACCACCGCTGCCGCTTCCTGGTGCTCGATGAGGTGCATACCTATCGCGGCACCTTGGGGACAAATATCGCGCTGCTGGTGCGCCGCCTGCGCGCCCACCTGGCCCGCGCCCGCCAGAGCTGGCTGGCCAGCCCGCCCGATGAGTTGCGCGAGCGCCGCTTCCCGACGCTCACCCCGATCGGCACCTCGGCCACGATCAAGAGCATCGCCGACGAGGCGATCCGCCCCGAGGAGCGCCGCCGCCTGCGCGACGCGGCGGTGCAGGAGTTTTTTGGCAAGCTCACCGGCGCGGCCCCCGCGAGTATCCAGGTGATCAGCGAGGAGCTGGAGGAGGTTCCAGAGATTAGGTTTCAGGTTTCAGGTTTCAGGTCTCAGGGGGGCGAAGGAGCACCATTCGATGTATTGCTTCAGGTTGAGGTTAATGGCGTTCTTCGACCGGAACCTGTTCACATCCCGGCAATTACGTTCGCTCACTGCGCTTCATACCTTCATCTGCTGGCCCTGAAACCTGAAACCCGACACCTGAAACCTGACCCTGTAAACCTAAAACCTGAAACCTGGAACCTGATCCCTTCCCTCAACCGCTGGCTGATCCGCCAGCCGCTGTCGGTCGAGCAGATCGTCGCCCGCGTGCGCGCCGAGGTGCCCGACCGCGCGGATTCTCACGTGGACGCCGTGCGCGCCGAGGTCGAGGCCGCCCTGGTCGTCGGCTCCGCGCTCCCCGACGGCACGCCGGGTGCCCTGCGCCTGCGCGCCCACCGCCTGATCCGCGGCGGCTGGCAGTTCCACCGCTGCGTCAACCCGGAGTGCGGCCGGCTCTACCCCATGGGCGAGACCTCCTGCGCCAGCTGTAGCTCCCCAACCGCCCCGCTCTACCTCTGCCGCAGCTGCGGTGCCCACTACCTGCGCTTCGTCGGCGATGACCCGGACGACCCCACATCCGGCCCGCTGCGCCCGAGCGCCCAGAGCGCCGGCGGCCACGAGTGGATGCTCTACGACCCCGCCCGCTTCGCCGATGGGGTTGGCGCGACCGACGATGAAGATGCGGAGGAGGAGTCCCCCACGGCGGTGCGTGGCAACCGCAAGCAGACCAAGCAGCTGAAGAAGCGCCAGGTCGAGCAGGGTTCCTTCGACCCGCGCAACCTCTGGTTCAGCCGGGAAGCCGGCGACTTCGCGCTGCCGGTCACGCTCTCGCCCGCGCGCACGCTCTGCCTGTGCTGCGGCGCGACCCTGGGCAGCCGCAATGTGATCACCCCGGTCGCCCTCGGCACATCCGCCGCCGTCAAGGTCATGGCCGAGGGTATGGTCACCGCCCTCGCCGACGCCCACCGGGGCGACGACACCCACGACGGCAAGGAGCGCCTGCTGATCTTCAGTGACAGCCGCCAGGACGCCGCCCACCAGGCCCGCTTCATCACCTTCGCCAGCTGCTACGACCGCATGCGCCGACGGCTGGTGGAGATCCTCGCTGCGCGCGGCCCGGTCGCCCTCCAGGTTGTGATCGAGGCCCTCGGCCAGCGCGCCATCGACGCGCACGACACCCCGCTGATGCCGCGTGGCACCTTCATCACCGGCGAGGAGCTGGAGCGGCTGCGCGCGTATGAGGAGGCGCCGCTGCTCGACGACATCGCCCTGAACGCGGGCTATCGCGCCACCGCAATCAATCTGGGCCTCGTGACGGTCAGCTATGATCGGCTCGACACCTACGCCGCGCGTGATGGCGAGATGCTGCGTGCCGCGCTCGGCCTGCGCAGCTCCGAGGAGCTGGCCTACCTCTGCCGCTGCGTGCTCGACGAGATCCGGGTGCGCGGCTGTCTCTCGCGCCCGATGCTGCGCTACCACCCGCAGCACC
>JBAXES010000617.1:0-3011 GCA_037140315.1 Chloroflexales bacterium | reverse complement strand
GCGGGGTGAAGGTGATCAGCGCGAAGCCGAGCAGCGGCAGCGCCGGGATCAGCCATGCGTATTGCAGGAAGAACGACATCGTCACCCCTTGAGACTATCCACGCTATCGATGTTCACCGTGAGCCAGTTGCGGTAGATGGCGATGATCATGGCCAGGCCGACGGCGGCCTCGGCGGCGGCCACGGTGATGATGAAGATAGCGAAGGTCGGCCCGGTGATAAAGCGCGGCTCCAGATAGCGCCAGAAGGCCACCAGGTTAATGTTCACCGAGTTGAGCATCAGCTCGACGCCCATGAGTACGCCGACGAGGTTGCGGCGCGAGAGGGCGCCGAACAGGCCGATGCAGAATAGGGCGGCGGCAACCACCAGCACCGCTTCAAGCGGGATAGCGCGGGTCATCGCAGGGCACCTCCGGTAGCGCGATTAATCAGCCGCATCAGCGGCTCCAACAGTCACCTGCTCAGCGGCGGCGGTGGCCTGCTGGCGCTGGCGCAGGATGTGCTCCTCGGACAGGGTGAGCACGCGGCGGCGGCGGGAGCGCTCCTCGAAGGCGATCACGATCGCGCCGATCAGGGCCACGGTGAGCAGGACGCCGGCCACCTCGAACTGGATGAGAAACTCGTTGACGAAGCCCCGACCGAGCTCGGGGACCCCGGCGAGCGGCTCGGGCGTGCCGGCCGGGCCGACGGGCAGCGGGATGCTCCAGGCGTGGCCGATCAGCGTGGGCAGCAGCACCGCGCCGAACAAGCCGAGCGAGATCAGCGCCGCAGCCCACCAGTGCTTGGTGAGCAGCCGCTCGCCCTCGCTCGACCGGGTGAGCATGATCGCGAACAGCACCAGGATCGAGATCGCCCCGACGTAGACGAGCACCTGCACCACGGCGATGAACTCGGCCTCAAGGGTCAGGTAGAGGGCGGCCACCCCGAAGAACGTCGCGATCAGCCACAGCGCCGCGTGGATGACATTGCGCACCGTCACCACCATCATCGCCGCGCCGATGATCAGGGCCGACAGCATCCCAAAGATGATTTGAAGCAGAAGATCCATCGTTCCCCACCGGCCATAGGGGCGCAGCGGTCACCGGCGCGTAGCGCCGGTGGCTGCTGCGCCTCTACACCACATTCACCAGGCTCTCAAGCACCTCGTCGTCCATGCGCTCACGCTCGGCCTGCGACTGCGCGAAGATCCGCGCCAGGTAGAGGTAGGCACCCACGTTTATGGCCAGCGTCACCACAAAGGCCGCCGCCCAGCGCACCAGGGGCGACCAGCCCTCCACAAAGGCCAGCCCGTCGGTCGCGCCCCACGTTGTCAGCGCCACCCAGATCGCCGCGCTGATCACATTCACTAGGCTTAGCGGGATCAGGAACTTCCAGCCGAAGTCCATCAGCTGGTCGATGCGCAGGCGGGCGAAGGCGCCGCGGATCCAGACCATCACAAAGAAGAAGAAGTAGGTCTTGGCCATAAAGTAGAACACGCCCAGCACGCCGGCCAGCACGTTAAAGACCCAGCCGCCCTGCGGGTTGGCCGGCGTGATCGCCATCTCGTAGAGCCAGCTCACGCCCGGCCCCTGCCAGCCGCCGAAGAAGATGATCGCGGTGATCGCGCAGAGCAGGAAGTTGAGCACATACTGGGCCAGGTAGAACAGGCCGAACTTCATGCCGCTGTACTCGGTCATGTAGCCGGCGACAATCTCCGAGTCGGCCTCGGGGATGTCGAAGGGGGTGCGCTCGCCCTCGGCCAGGGCGGCGATGAAGAAGGCCACGAAGGCCAGGAAGCCCACCGGCGTGAAGATGAACCAGCCCAGGCCCCAGTGCGGCACGCTGGCCAGGTCGGCGCTGCTGATGATCAGGCCGTCCTGGTATCTGATCAGATCGACCACCGAGAGGCTGCCGGTGATCAGCACCAGGGCCAGCAGGCTGAGCACGGCCGGGATCTCGTAGCTCACCATCTGGGCCACGGCCCGCATCGCGCCGATCAGGGCGAACTTATTGCTCGACGCCCAGCCGGCCATCATCAGGCCCACGGCGCTCACCGAGGAGATCGCGAAGAAGAAGAGCAGGCCGACGTTCATATCGACCGGCACCATGCCTGGCCCCCAGGGTATCACGGCGAACATAAACATCGTCGGGGCCACCACGACGCAGGGGGCAATGAAGTGCACCCAGTGGTCGGCGGCGTCGGGGACGATGTCCTCTTTGGTGAAGATCTTCACGCCGTCGGCCAGGGGCTGCCACATGCCCTCGGGGCCAACCCGGTTCGGCCCGACCCGATCCTGCATGCGGGCGATCGCCCGGCGCTCGTAGAGGGTCAGGAAGAGCATCTGGAAGGGCGCGATCAGGAAGAGTATCGCGGCGACAATCAGGTAGCCGATCAGCGCGATCGACCAGCTCGGCCAGTTCCAGCCGAAGGTCGTGTTAATCACCTGGTTGACGACATCTTGCATGAGCTATTCTCTCGCCGTTGACGGCGTGTGGCGAGGCCACCTATTCGCTGTTGCCCTGCTCGGCGGCCTTCTTAGCCGCGTTGGCCGCCTTGATCGCCGCCAGCCGCGCCGCCTTCTCATCCGTCGGGGCCGCGGCACCACTGCCGGCGGGCGGTGCCTCGGCGGGCGGTGCCTCGGCGGCCTTTTTGGCCGCGTTGGCCGCCTTGATCGCCGCCAGCTTGGCCGCCTTGGCGTCGGCCGGGGACAGCTCGGCGGGCGGTGCCTCGGCGGGCGGTGCCTCAGAGCCAACCTTCTTGGCCGCGTTGGCCGCCTTGATCGCCGCCAGCTTGGCCGCCTTGGCGTCGGCTGGGGACAGCTCGGCGGGCGGCGCGACCGGAGCCTCGGCTCCTGCGGCCTTGGCCGTGTTGGCCGCCTTCATCGCCGCCAGCTTGGCCGCCTTCTCTTCAGGGGTCAGCTTCGCAGCGGGCGCGGCCGGCGCAGCGGGGGGCGGGGCGGCGAGTGCGGGCGCGGCGGCGGCGGCGGCCTCCAGCTCGCGGCGGCGGGCCTTAATCTTCTGGGTGAGGCCCGC
>JBAXES010000616.1:0-3013 GCA_037140315.1 Chloroflexales bacterium | reverse complement strand
GCGCCCGCACCAGGGCCGCGCTCGGGTCGCCCAGGCCGCGGTCCTGGCTCAGCCACTGGCGCACCAGCGCCGCCGCGCCGCTGACGAGCGGCGTGGCCATCGAGGTGCCCGAGTCATAGGCGTAGTTGGCGTCATAGCCATCGGCGTAGGCCACCCCGTCAGCGTGCGATCGCGCCGAGATCACATTTGTGCCCGGCGCCACCAGGTCTGGCTTGATCCGCCCGTCGTCGGTCGGCCCGCGGCTGGAGAAGGCGGCTATGCCGCTCGGGTTATCGCTCACGAAGTCCGATCTGATCGGCTGGCCGCTGGTCACGTAGCCCATCCAGCAGCGGCTCTCCGGGCTGGAGTTAAAGCAGCTGCTCACCGACGGCGGCCGGTTGTTCTCTGACGCACCGACGGCGAGCACATTCTTGGCCGTGGCCGGCGAGGAGATCGAGTCAGCGTCGATCACGCCGTTGCCATCAGCGTCAGCCCCCGAGTTGCCGGCCGCCACCACCAGCAGGTGCGTCGGGTGGCGGTAGAGAAAGTCGTCTACCATCGCCGTGAAGCTATCGTAGCCGCCGTAGGGGTTGCCCGAGGAACCCGTCCGACCACCCCAGCTCGCATTCTGCACCCGGGCGCCGGCCGCATAAGCCTTCTGTAGGAAGCTCGCATCGCTGGGCAGGCAGCTGAGGTCGATACCGGTGTTGCTGAAGTCTTCGACCACCAGCTGTGCGCCGGGGGCGACGCCGGCGAACGAGGTGCCGGAGGGCGAGAGGGCCCCGCTGCCCAGGATCGAGCCGCTCACGTGGGTGCCGTGGCCGTGGTAATCGCTCCAGTCGGTCGTCGTGCAGCTGCTAACCATCTGCTGCGGCGTAAAAACGGCGGCGATCCGCCCGCTGAAGTCGGCGCTCAGGCTGTCGCTGCGGTCGAGGCCGGTGTCGGTGACGGCGATGATCTGGCCGGTGCCGGTGAGCCAGCCGAGCTGCTGGCGGGCGGCGTCCACGCCCATCACGGCGCGCGATGCGTCATTCAGCAGCTGCGGCGCGAACGGCCGCTCGATCCAGAGCACGTCGTCGCGGGCGGCTAGGCTGGGGATGGCCGCGCCCGGCAGACGCACCGTCAGGCTGGCCCCATTCAGGGTGTCGGCGCGCGCGTCGGTCGTGCCGCCGACCGCGCTGATCGCCGCCGCCAGGGCCGGGATATCGGCGTCAGGCGTGGCCAGGACGCGCAGATCCAGCTGGCTGGCGTCCGCCCCAGCGAGGGCGGCCAGATCGGGCGCAAGCTTATAGCCGCTCGGCAGGGACCCGAGCCAGCGCAGGCTGGCGAGCTGCGGCGCGCCGCCGGCGGCGGCCCGCACCAGAAAGGTGTTGTCGGGGATGTAGATCAGCGGGCTGAGCCCAGATCCCCTCAGCGCCGCGATCCGCGCCGCCGTCGGCGGGCCGTCGAGCTGAGCGAGGCGCAGGGTCGAGCTGGCGGACATGTCGGACGCGGCCGCCGCCGTCGGCAGCGCCTGGAGCGGGTCGAAGCTGGCCCGCCGCAGATGGATAGTAGAGCCGAGCCCGCGCGCGCCCACGGCAAGCGGAAGCAACAGCCCGAGCACCAGAATCGCTCCGGCCGCCAACAGATGGTGTGCTCGCATCGATATCATCTCTCTCTACTCACGATATTACAGACATGCTACAGCCTCGGCGGGTGTCCGCCACCGGTACCAACGTACTATCTCAGCTGACCCATGTAGCTGCGCCCTGGCCGCTTGCGAATGCTGGATCCCCCTGCTACAATTACGGCATGCAGCAGCGTATCCTTATCATCGAAGACGAGCAGGAGATAGCCAACTACCTGCGCCGTGGGCTCATCCTTGAGGGGTTCCAGGTAACGGTGGCCAATGATGGACCCCAGGGCCTCGCCGCCGCCCGCGAGGGCCCCCACGACCTGGTGGTCCTCGACCTGATGCTCCCCGGGATCGACGGGATCGAGGTCGCCCGCCGACTGCGCGCCGCATCCGACGTGCCGATCATCATCCTCACCGCCCGCGATGGCATCCCCGACCGCGTCACTGGGCTGGAGGCCGGCGCCGACGACTACCTCGTCAAGCCCTTCGCCTTCGCCGAGCTGCTCGCCCGCATCCGCGTCCAGCTCCGCCGCCGCCAGTCTGCCCAGCAGACGGACATCCTGCGCTTCGCCAACCTCACCCTCGACACCGCCGCCCACGAGCTGCGCGTCAGCGACCGCCGCATTGAGCTCACCGCGAAAGAGTACGACCTGCTCGACCTCTTTATGCGCCACCCGAACCAGGTGCTCACCCGCGAGGTGATCTACGACCGGGTCTGGGGCTATGACTTCGGCGGCGAGAGCAATATCATCGAGGTCTATGTGCGCTACCTGCGCCAGAAGCTTGAGACGGGCGGCGAGCCCCGCATCATCCAGACCGTGCGCGGCGCCGGCTATATCCTCCGCGATGACTGACCCCTGTTCCCTATTCCCCGTTCCCCGTTCCCCAAAGCCTTTTTTGCCGTTGGTAGGCCCTAGGAGCCGTTTTTTCTGGCATAGGACTTATTCCCGCCGCGCATTAACACCCTCGGCCTCCGACACAGCAGATTCGCATAAAAACCTGTTTTAATGCATTAGTACGCCATATGTCGAATGAGCCGATCCCTTGCGTTTTGATTCTTGTGGGCGTATAATAATACCCACTGCTTATAGATCGCGTAGTCGCTGCACATGGGTTCTGGCCACTCCTGTTTAAGGATGCGCATGGAAGAACGTAAGGGCAACGCCCTCGACTCAGACACGCAAGACCTGCCGGAGCCGAAGGATAACGACATGATCGATGCGGAGGAGGCAGAGGAGCTCGCTCTGATGGAGCGGTTCCTAAACGATCCTGCCCACGATTATCGCAACCTGAAGTACGGCGACACCGTGGATGGCACGATCATGCGGATCGACAAGGACGAGATCCTAGTCGATATCGGCGCAAAGGCCGAGGGCATCGTCCCCTCGCGCGAGATGCAGTCGCTCCCCGCCGAGGATC
>JBAXES010000615.1:0-3020 GCA_037140315.1 Chloroflexales bacterium | reverse complement strand
AAATACCGCATCCTGATGCAGTGCAATTGCCTGAACTGTAACGTACGCTGAAACCATGTCATACGTGAGAAAGGAACGCGACCTATGTCCACGTCCGCAAAAGGGCTGGAGGGAGTTGTCGCCGCGCAGACGGCGATCTGTCTGATCGACGGGCTGAATGGGCGCCTGTTCTACCGCGGCATCGATGTGAATGACCTGGCCGCACACGCTACATTTGAGGAGACCACCTCGCTCCTCTGGTACGGCACGCTGCCCAACGCCGCACAGCTTGAGAGCTTTCAGCACAAGCTCGCCCTCAGCCGGCGGATCCCCAACGAGGTGATCGCGGTCATGCTGACGCTGCCCAAGCAGACCAAAGCTATGGATGTGCTGCGCACGTGCGTCTCGATCCTCGCGACCTACGACCCGCAGGAGCTGGATAACTCGCTGGAGGCCAATGTCAACAAGTCGCTCCGCCTGACCGCTGTGCTGCCGACGATCGTCGCCGCCTGGGATCGTATTCGCAACGGGCTCCTGCCGATCGCACCTAAGATCGAGCTGAGCCACGCCGCGAACTTCCTCTACATGCTCACCGGCCAGGAGCCATCGGCGACCGCCGCCCGGGTCCTCGACATTGCCCTGGTGCTCCACGCCGACCACGGCCTGAACGCGAGCACCTTCGCCGCCCGGGTCACGTCCTCGACCCTCTCCGACATGCACAGCGCGATCGTCTCGGCGATTGGCACGCTCAAGGGGTCGCTCCACGGCGGGGCCAACGAGCAGGTGATGCGCATGCTGGAGGAGATCGGCGACCCCGAGCAGGTCGATGACTACCTGCGCATTGCCTTTGCGACCAAGCGTAAGATCATGGGCTTCGGCCACCGCATCTATAAGGCCGATGACCCGCGGGCCCCGTGGCTGCAGCGCCTCGCCAAGGATCTGGCCGAGGCCACCGGCAACAGCCGCTGGTACGAGATGAGCGAGCGCATCCGCCGGATCGTGCAGGCTGAGCGCCCGCTGCCGGTGAATGTGGACTTCTACTCGGCCTCGGTGTACTACACGCTGGGCATCCCGATCGATTTGTTCACGCCGATCTTCGCGATGAGCCGCATCGCCGGCTGGACGGCCCATATCTACGAGCAGTACTGCGACAACCGGCTCATCCGCCCCGAGTCTGAGTACATCGGGCCGATGGATGTGCCCTACACCCCGATGAATGAGCGCATCTAATCGTCGGGGGGGCGTCGGGAGGGCCATCTCTCCCCACGCCCCTCCCCCCTAGGCGTATGCCTCTCACCCTTCGCCTGAGCCTCACCTACCTGCTGCTAACGCTCGTCGGGCTGCTGCTGCTCGGCGCCGGCTTTGTCGCCCTGGCCACCAGTTACCTGGCCGGCCAGCGCGCCCAGGCCCTCGCCGCCCAGGCCGAGATCTACGCGGCCCTGGTTGGCGAGCTCGCCGACTCGCCGCAGTCCCTCCAGGGCCTCGCGGCGGGCGGCGTCGGCCGCGAGCTGCTGCCGGCCGGCACCGCCGCCCGGATCTTCTCCACCGGCGGCGCGCTGCTCGCCGGCGACCCATCCCTTGGCCCCTTCCCCAGCCGGCCGGCGCTGGCCCTGCTGCGACCCGACTTCCCCCTGCCCGCCTCGCAGGCCGCCGACCGCAGCTACGCCGCGCGAGCTATTATTGCCGCCGGGCAGACGATCGGCGTGGTCGAGCTCTCGCGGGGCACCGGCGATGATGAGCGCCTGCTGGGCGGCCTGCGCGCCCTGACCCTTCAGTCCGCCCTCGCCGCCGGCACCGTGATGGCCCTGGCGAGCCTCCTAGTCGCCCGGTCGATCGCCCGGCCCATCCTGAGCCAGAGCCGACGCGCCGAGGCCCTGGCCCGCGAGTTCGACGCAGCCCAGCGACCGCCAGCCCCGGCGCAGCGCGATGAGATCGGCCAGCTAGCAGCGAGCCTGGACGCGCTGGAGAGCGGCCTGCGCGCCTACACGGCCCGCATCGGCGTGCTTGAGCAGTCCCGCTCGCGCTTCTATCGCAGCGTCTCTCACGACCTGCGCACCCCGCTCACCGCGATCAGCGCGACGCTGGAGAACCTGATCGACGCCGCCCCGGCCGCGCAGCAGCCGGCCCTCGCCACGCTGGATGCGGAGGCCCGGAGCCTGGCCCGCCTGGTGGACGACCTGCTGCGCCCGCCGGACGATGGACTCCTCCCCGCAGCGCGCGGCCAGGTGCCCTTGGGCGACCTCGCCGCTGATCTGTGCGCCCTGCTCTCCGGCCGCGCCCGCCGCGCCGGAGTGGCGCTGAGCTACGTCGCCGAGCGCGAGATCTACGTGCCGGGCGACCGCGACCGGCTCAAGCAGGCGCTGCTGAATCTGATCGATAATGCCCTGCGGGCCACCCCGCCCGGCGGCGCGGTGCGCCTGCACGTCGCGCGGGCGGGCGACCTGGTCCGTCTGAGCGTCGTCGATAGCGGGCCGGGCGTGTCGGCCGAGCTGCGCGAGCGGATCTGGGAGCGCGGCGTGCGCGGCGATAGCCCCGGCAGCTCTGGCCTCGGCCTGGCCATTGTGCGCGAGATCGCCGCCGCCCACGGCGGCAGGGCCTGGCTCGACGCCGGCCATCGCCCCGGGGCGCGCTTTGTGATCGATCTGCCCCCCGGCGGGGCGGAGGATGATATCCCATGAACCCATCCCGAGATCGCCTGATCCGCTGGGCCGCCCGGGGGGCGCTCATTCTCGCCGCCTTGGCGATAGCCCTCGGCTCCCTCTTCACCATCCTGGTCGCCGTCGCTGAGCAGGCCCTGCCGTCTAGCGCGATGGCCTGGGCGACCATGCTGCTCGGTGCCGTGTTGTTGTGGGGGATCGCTGGCCTCTTCTTTGGCGCGATCCTTGGCGCATACGCCTGTATGATCTGGCGCGACCCCGATGTTTGACTGATCCGCCCGGACGCGCTATAATCCTCTCTGTTGCTCGGGGCGTAGCGCAGACCGGTAGCGCACCTGAATGGGGTTCAGGAGGTCGCTGGTTCAAATCCAGTCGCCCCGACCA
>JBAXES010000614.1:0-3024 GCA_037140315.1 Chloroflexales bacterium | reverse complement strand
CCGCCCACCCCGCCGCCGGGCAGCCCGCTCGTGCGGGTGTGGCTGGAATAGCGCATTGCGGTTTCAGATTTCAGATTTCAGGTTTCAGGTTTCAGGTTTCAGGTATCAGGTTTCGGGCGCAGCGCTACGCGCGTGCGATGCGCTACCTGACACCTGGCACCTGATACCTGAAACCTTGACGCAGGCGCTACACCATCCAGTGGTTCGGCTCGGTGGAGACCGTCCCGATGCCGTGGATGGTGATCCGCTGGACGGCGGCCGTGTCGAGCCGGTAGCAGCGCACGCTGTCGGTGTCGATGTCGATCAGGGCGCGCAGCTCACGGCCCAGCTTGGCGAACTCCTGGGCATCCAGGTCGAGCTCGAAGACGCTGTACTGCACGTGGGTGCCGTAGCCCTTCAGCAGCTTCATCACCTTGGTGCGGCGCTTATCCTCGACCACGTCGTAGCTGACAATGGTGAACATCCGACCTCCTTACATGAGCCTGCCCGGTTTCAGCTTTCCTCTTTCAGCTTTCCTATTTCCCCGGCGGCGTGTAGCCGACATAGCGCTCCTGCTCGCCGCGCACGACGCGGGCCACCGCCTGGGCCTGGAGCAGCACCACCCGGCGCAGCGGCGTAAACTCGCCGGTGGGCAGGCGGGCCGGGGCCTGCATCACCGCCTCGTAGCGATCCACCAGCAGCGCCCGCCCCCCGGCGTCGAGGTAGACTGCGTCGGGACGCTGGGGCGGGCGCTCGAACTGCGTGCGGGTCACCGCGTCGGCCCGCAGCAGGTCGAGGACGATCTGGTCGATGATGATCGGGCGGAACTCCTCCATCAGGTCGAGGGCCAGCGAGGGCCGCCCGGCCTCGACCACATGGAAGGTGCCGAAGTAGGGGTCGAGCCCGGTGAACTGCACCGCGTTCAGCACATCGTGCAGCAGCAGCGTGTAGCCGAACGAGAGCATGGCGTTGATCGGGTCGGGCGGCGGGTAGAACGCGCGGCCCTGGAAGCCCCAGGCGTGCTGGAAGGCCACGCGCCAGGCCCCGAAGTAGGCGGCGGCGGCCGCGCCCTCGTAGCCGCGCACGGCGTCGATGCTGTCGGCGCTGGTGAGGCTGGCCAGCGCGGCGTTGATCTGCCCGATCGACGCCGTGATCGCCGACCAGCCGGTGCTCGCCAGCAGCGCCCGCTGGCTCACCAGCTTGGCCGTCACCAGCGCGCGGGCCAGATCCAGCGCCCACGCCGGGTCGAGCACCCGCTGCATCTGCTGGAGCCGCAGCGCGCCGAAGCGCGAGGGGCCGTCGGTGAGCGTCGCGTAGTGGCGGCTGCCCTTGCTATTGGTCAGCATCACCGGGATGCCGCGCCCGATCAGCTCGACCAGCAGCGCGGTGGACAGCTGCACGCCGCGGCCCATCAGCACCACCTGGTCGATCCGGTTCAGCGGCACCTCCTGGAGCGTCTTGCCCTCCTTGGTTACCAGCACCTGCTGGTCCTTCTTCCGCACCGTCGTGCCCTGTTCCTGGACGTAGAGCGTTGGCATGATCAGTCCCCTTTCTTCTGGTTTGGCCGCTGAAACCGCTGACCCACCTGATCGGCGCTGCTGCGCACCTTGCGCGCCGCCGCCCGCAGCGCCTGCTCGGCATCCTCAAAGCTGCCCAGCCCTGCGCCGAGGCGCGGGCCTGTCTGCCGCGGCGCGAGAGCCTGGCCGAGGAACTCGAGTCCATCGGCGTAGGCGACGATGCGGGTCTTCTCCGCGTTCAGCTGGAGCCGCAGCGTGGCGATCTGGTCGCGCACCAGCTGGAGCGCGCGGGTGGCCTCGGCCTGGCTGGCGCACATCACCACAAAATCATCGACGTAGCGCACGAGCCGCAGGCCCTGGCTGGTCAGGGCCAGGTCAAACGGGTGCAGGTAGATATTCGCCAGCAGCGGCGAGAGCGCGCCGCCCTGGGGTGTCCCCTGGCCGAGGCCATCGCTGGCGCGCAGCATCAGCTCACTGGCGGCCACCGCTCCGGCGGCCACGGCCCCCGCGATCAGCATGCGCTGGGCCCCGATCCGACGCAGATGGGGCAACGCGCGCCGGGCCCCCTCCAGCGCCGGCTTGGCCAGGCCGATCGCGGTCCAGAGGCCGTTGGCCATCCCCGGGTAGGCGCTGGGCTGGGCGGCGAGCGGGGCGGACTCCCAGCTCGCCGCCGCGTAGGGGTCGCTCAGCGGGTCGAGGCCCAGCGCCGCCGGCGGGCGCGCGGGCAGGCTATCGCCCGCGCCGAGCAGGCCGCGCAGCGCCGCCTGCCCACGCGCGAGCAGGGCCGAGCCGACGACGCGCTCCTCGGGAGCCAGAGGCGCATCCTCACCAGCCTGGAGGGCTCCGGCCTGGAGCCAGCGTACGATCAGCTGGAGGATGGCCGGCTCATCAATGCGCTGGCGCAGCAGGCCGAGCAGGATGCGCTGGTCGATACTATCGAAGTAGGCGGCGATATCGGCGTCGAGCGCCCAGGTGAGCCCCTGCTCGGCGTAGCGCGCCACGCGGGCCACCGCGTCGGGCACACCCACGGCCAGGCGGCTACCGTAGGAGCAGTCCAGGAGCAGCGGCTCGAAGAGCGGCTGGAGCACCTGCTGCACCGCGCGCTGGGCCACCCGGTCGCGCACCGCCAGGATGGCGATCGCGCGGGTCCCCCCGCTGGCCTTGGGGATCTGCACCTGGCGCGCGGGCAGCGGGCGATAGCTGCCGCCGCGCAGCTCGTCGGCCAGGCAGGTCATCTGGGTCGGCCAGTCGGCCTCGAAGTCGCGCAGGGTCACGGCGTCTACGCCGGCGCTGGAGCGGCGCCGGGCGACCTGGATGTTGCTGCGCACCCGGCGCCAGGCCAGGGTCAGGTTCTCGACGCCGCAGACCTGGTCGATCAGGGATGGGCCGTCGTAGCGTGGAAAGATCGGCATCGTGATTCTCCATTCCTGATTGGGGGTGGGTTTCAGGGAGGGCGAAGCCCTCCCTGGCCCTCCCGCTTTCTACTCAGCGAGGTCCTGCAGCATCTTCAGCCCCGCCTCCGTCACCG
>JBAXES010000613.1:0-3036 GCA_037140315.1 Chloroflexales bacterium | reverse complement strand
CATCTTCATCACGGCCTCGATCCACGTCCCGCGGGCGGCGGCGGCGGCAGATCCAGGGTGTGGGCGGCGGCGTTGAAGGCGCTCTGGCCGGCCGAGCTCAGCACCTCGCGGTCGCTCGCCGTCACCGCCCGCGGGACGTGGATCGTGGCCGTGATGAAGATGTTTGACGGCAGGCTCGGGCGATCGCCGGGGGCCAGGCCGGGCAGGGCCAGACGGCGGACGCCGCCGGCGTCGATCTGGAGCAGGTCGCGGAAGTAGTGGCCTAGCTCAGCGAGGGTGAGGCCGCGCAGCAGCACCATATAGAGCTTGCCAAGGTTTGCGGGCGAGGCGGCGTCCTGAAGCGACTCCAGGAAGTGCAGCGAGCCAAAGCGCTCGTGGACGCCCTGGTAGTAGCTGCTCTGGCCGCTGTGTTGCGCCCAGCTGCCCGAGCCGATGGTGACAAACTGCTCGCTCTGGGCCCCCACCAGTGCCGAGGCGAAGCCGGAGGCCAGGGCGGCCTTACCAGCGCCCTCGCGCCCGGTGAGCACCACAAAAGGATTCGTCTTCAGCGAGACATAGTAGCTGGTGATCAGCTGGCGGGGGAATGCGCCGCCAAGGGCATCACACATGTAGTCGAGCAGATCACGCTCGCCCGCACGCGCCTGAGCGATACGATAGCCGTGTTGTATGGGGGCGTACGCCGTGGCTGGCGTGTATGCCGACTTCCCCTGGCCCGCACCGGCCTTGTCGGCGGCTCCTTTGCCGCCGGCACAGAAGTTGTAGGCGATCATGGTTCACCTAATACGCATAGAGGAGGCATCACCGATATTAAGCTCCTGGCCCGCGCCCGTGACAACGGCGTTATCGCCGATCACGCTCCCGGTCAGGATCGCGCCTGTGATCTGGGCGCCCGTATTGATGATCGAGTCGCTGACAATCGCGTTGCGCACCACCGCGCCGACGCCAAGCGACACGTGCGGGCCAAGCACCGTGTTCTCCACCTTCGCCCCGGGGCCAATGTAGACGGGGGGGACGATCACAGAGTTTACAACCGCCTCATCGCGGCTGTGCCCGTGCGTAAGTAGGTAGCGGTTGGTGTCGAGCAGGGCGTCGATCGTGCCGCAGTCGCGCCACATCGACACCGTCTCGGCGCGGAAGACCTCGCCGCGCTCAAGCATGATCTGGAGCGCGTCTGCCAGGTAGTACTCGCCCTTTGTCTGGATGTTATGCTCGAGCATGTAGGTGATGGCGTCCATCAGGCGGCGGGCCTCGGGCACATAGTAGAAGCCGACCACCGCTAGGTTCGACACCGGCGTACTGGGCTTCTCCACCAGCCGCGTGATCCGATGGTCGGCGTCGACCACCGCCACGCCGAAGCGGCTGGGGTCTGCGACCTCCTGGCAGTAGATGATGCCCTCGCTCGGGTGCGCGTTCAGACGGGCCTTGTTGATGCCCACCAGGCCATCGCCGAAGACGACCAGCATCGGCCCGTCGGCGAAGTCTTTGGCCAGGTAGATCGCGTCGGCCTGGCCGCGCATCTCCCTCTGCACCAGAAAGCGCTGGGGCATGGTGTAGCGCCCGCGCACATAGCTCTCGATCTGATCGCCCAGGTAGCCGGTCACGCAGATCAACTCGTCGATCTGGACGTCCAGCAGGTCGTCGATAATATGGGCCAGAACCGGCTTGCCGGCTACGCTCACCAGGGGCTTTGGCTTAGTGTAGGTGTGTGGGCGGAGGCGGGTGCCAAGGCCGGCGGTGAGGATCATTACTTTCATAGGCTAGTTCCTTGTTCCACAGCCGCACCCGGCGCAGCCGCGACCGCAGCTGCCCCCAGCCGGCGCAGCGGCATCGGCCATCTCGCCTGAGGATGCCCCTTTGGTGTAGGAGGCAAATACCGACAGGCGGCGCTGCACCGACTCGCTCTGACATGCCGGGCAGGTCACCCCGGTATCGCCCTGATCCATTCGACGAAGACGATCAAAGCGGCTGTTGCAGGACAGGCAGCCGTACTCGTACATCGGCATCGCTTTACCTCGATAGGTCACGCTTTGGGGTTCGCTACGCATAGAAATTATACCATGCCCATACGCCTGCCGGATGAATTCGCCATTGCAAATTACGAAACCAAAACCGTCTTCATTTGAGTTCCTGCTCGATTGTTATTTGGGGCGTGCGGCGTCAGCTATGCGGCGGTTCCGCCGCCTCCATATGCTCTGGGTCATACCCGCTCTGGAGTCTCTCTCATGAAATAATACGCCCTACGACCGATTGATGTAAAATAAGAAGAATGATATACTCCTTTTAATGATAAAAGAAGAAAAGCTAGCAATGAGCGAGCTCGACGCCATTGACATTCAGATCCTCGACCTGCTCCAGCAGGACGGGCGCATGGCCCACGTCGATCTCGCGCAGCGGATCGGTATGACTCCGCCGACCGTGCAGCGGCGGGTGCGGCTGTTGGAGGAGCGCGGCTACATCAGCGGCTACGCCGCCCGGCTTAACCCGATCGCCCTAGGGCTGACCACCACAGCATTCATCTTTATCGAGTCGCACCCGGGGTGCGACCTAGAGAAGCTGGAGGCATTCCTCTGCGCCCTGCCGGGCGTTCAGGAGCTCAGCCGCCTGCTCGGCGAGTGGTGCTTTCTGCTGAAGGTGCGCACCCGCAGCCCACAGACCCTCGAGCACCTGCTCTATCAAGACCTACGTCGCCACCCGGATGTGCGGCGCACCCATAGTACGCTGGCCACATCATCGGCCTTTGAGACAACCTGCCTGCCGCTCCCAGAGCCAGCCCGCGCGGCAGACGAGATCTAGGAGAATCCCATGAACAGCTACTTCGAGCGGATCGACCGTAACGAGCGGCGCGAGGAAGAGTGGCGGCTACTCGATATTGCGCTCCTGGAGCGACGCAACCACGTATTCCGCCGCACCATGCTCGCCACCATCTTCTGGATCCTGAGCGCCCGCTAGCTGAATGGTGGATGCTGAATGCTGAATCGATCGCATTCAGCATTCAGCATTCAGCATTCAGCATTCAGCATTCAGCATTCAGCATTC
>JBAXES010000612.1:0-3039 GCA_037140315.1 Chloroflexales bacterium | reverse complement strand
CCACGGCATCGACTACGCCTGGATCTACCAGTTATCGCGGCCCTTTGCGACCGCGCGCCCAGCCCGCTTCGGTGCGGGGTTGCGTCTGCGCGGCTACACCCTGGCGCGTGAGCCGGGCCACCTGATCGTCACGCCATCGTGGGATGTGGCCGGGCCGGTGGGCGGCGACGAGCTGCTGTTCGTGCATATCTACAGCCCGGCCGGCGCACGAGTCGCCGGCGTCGACGTGTCGCCGGGCGGGGCCGCGCTCCCGCCCACCGGCCAGTGGCGGCCGGGCCAGCAGATCGCCGTGCCGCTGCCGATCGACCTGCCTGCCGGCCTGCCCGCCGGCGACTACACGATCACCCTCGGGCTCTACGACCCGGCCAGCGGCGCGCGGCTGCCGCTGGCCGAGGGGTCGCCCGCCGACCCGGCGCTGGCCGGAGGCGACGCCCTGCTGCTGGGCAGCGTGACGATCAACGCCGCACCATAGCGCGCGCCGCGGCCACCTGGAGAACACCATGATATCCCGCCCGCCCGGCGGCCCCGCGGCCCGCCGCACCAGCACCAATATCCTCATGCTCGCGCTGCGCTTCCTGGTCAGCGGCGGGCTGCTCACCTACCTGATCTGGAAGGCCGACCCGGCCAGCGTCTGGGCCGCCTGGCAGCAGGCCGACCTGCGGCTGCTCGCCCTGGCCGTCCTCATCCAGCTGCTCTGCATCGCGATCAGCGCGGCGAAGTGGGGCGTGCTGCTGCGCGCCCACGACCAGCAGCAGCCCTACCCCTGGCTGCTGGCGATCTACTTCGTGGGCCAGTTCGCCAACAACTTCCTGCCCACGTCGGTGGGCGGCGACGCCATCCGCATCGTGCAGCTCGGGCGCAGGATCGGCAGCTACGCCCAGTCGAGCGCCTCGGTGTTCATGGAGCGGCTCACCGGGTTTCTGGCCCTCAGCCTGATCGCCAACGGGGCCCTGATCGTCACCTCGACCGACCTGTTTGGCGCGCGGCTGGTGAATCAGCCGGCCCTGACCATGCTGGCCTTCGGGTTCGCCCTGGTCGCCGTCGCCGCCGTGGCCGGCTCCTTCTCGGCGCCGTGGCTGCTGCGCCGCTTCCACACGCACCTGCCCAAGGCCGCCCGCAAGCCGCTCCAGAGCATCGCCGACTCGCTGGGAATCTACGCGACCGACCGGGCGGCGATGGCCAAGGCCATGGGCCTCTCGCTGCTCTTCCACGTGCTCTGGATCGGCCTGCACTATGTCTGCGGGCTGGCCCTGCATATCCAGGCGCCCCTGCTGATCTACGCCCTGATGGTGCCGCTCACCGATATCGTCGGCCTGGCCCCGATCTTCTTTAACAACCTGGGTGCCCGCGACCTGGTGTTCACGATCTACCTGAGCCAGATCGGCATCGCGAACGGGACGGCCCTGGCCCTGGCCTTCACCGCCTTCACGGTGCGGCTGGTGGTCAGCGCGCTGGGCGGGCTGGTGCTGCTCTTCGGCGGGACGGGCATGCGCGGCGACACATCGGTCGACCCCGAGCCGCCCGCGCCCGTCGGCACGCAGCGCTGAGGTCTGCCGCCCTATTATGATATGTACGTATGAAATTGCCAGCTTCGCTGGCAATTTCATACGTATTGTGCCCAGCAGGCACATGCCGCACTGGTTCTGCTGCGGCGCGGCGTGGCTGCGCCGCAGCAGAGCCAGCCTTTTGTATGGGCGGGCGATCTTTTAGAGCGGGACACGCCCCGCCCCTAGCCTCGCCCACAATTTGTTATAATACCCGGCAGTATGCGCGGCCCGCCGAGCGGCCCGCCGGAGAGGAAGCTATGACCAAGCCCATTGTGGCCCTGGTCGGCCGGCCCAACGTGGGCAAGTCGACCTTCTTTAACCGTCTGATCGGCGAGCGCAGGGCGATCGTCGAGGATATGCCCGGGACCACCCGCGACCGCATCTACGGCGACTCGTTCTGGAACGGCCGCGAGTTCACCGTCGTCGACACCGCCGGCCTGCTGTTTGGCGGCGAGGACCCCAGCCTGCCCTTCAGCGAGATCAGCCGGCGCACCCGCGAGCAGGCCCGCGTCGCCATCGCCGAGGCCGACGGCGTGATCTTTATGGTCGATGGCCGCGAGGGCATGACCACCGCCGACAATGAGGTCGCCGACATCCTGCGCGGCGCCGCCAAGCCGGTGGTGCTGGCGGTCAACAAGTGCGATAGCACCGAGCGCAACCTCGACGCGGTGGAGTTCTACGCCCTCAACCTCGGCGAGCCCATCCCCATGAGCGCCTTCCACAGCCTGGGCACCGGCGACGTGCTCGACCACATGGTCGAGGCCTTCGAGCCGAACGCGATCGAGGAGGAGCCCGAGCACCACCTGCACATCGCCATCGTCGGCCGGCCCAACGTCGGCAAGTCCTCGCTGCTGAACAAGCTGCTCGGCGAGGAGCGCAGCGTGGTCAGCGCCGTCCCCGGCACCACCCGCGACAGCATCGACACCGACATCACCTTCTATGGCCAGAAGGTGACGCTGATCGATACGGCGGGCATCCGCCGCTCGGGCCGGATCGAGCAGGGCATCGAGCAGTACTCGGTGCTGCGCACTATGCGCGCGATCGAGCGCTGCGATGTGGCCCTGCTGCTGATCGACGCCGAGGAGGGCATCACCGCCCAGGACACCCACATCGCCGGGATGGTGCTTGATGCCAAGAAGGGCATCGCCGTCATGGTGAATAAGTGGGACATCGTCGAGAAGGATAACGACACCCATAAGGCGTTCGAGGACAAGGTGCGCGATGCCTTCAAGTTCATCGACTACGCGCCGATCCTGTTCATCTCGGCCCTCAGCGGCCAGCGCGTGAGCCGGGTGATCCAGCTGGCCCAGGAGATCTACGACCAGCGCCAGAAGCGCGTGCCCACCGGCGAGCTGAACAACTTCCTGCGCCAGGCCGTCCTCGACCAGCCGCCCATGGCCGTGCGCAAGGGGGCCCACCTGCGGCTCTACTACGCCGTCCAGCCCCAGATCGACCCGCCGGTCTTCCTCTTCTTCGCCAACGACGGCGACCT
>JBAXES010000611.1:0-3055 GCA_037140315.1 Chloroflexales bacterium | reverse complement strand
CCCCCGCAGAGCTGCGCGAGATGGCCGCGTATGTGGGCGCGCGGCGCGCGCTGGCCACCCCCTTCGAGATTATCGTCGAGGGCGAGACCCCCGGCGCCGACCGGGCGGCGGCGGCGGCGCAGCTGGTGCCCTGGGCCGAGGCCGGGGCCACATGGTGGCTAGAGACGCTGTGGCACCTGCCGCGCGAGGAGGCCAGCATGGCCGCCCTGCGCCGCCGGATCGCGCAGGGGCCGCCGGCCGAACCCCGGTAAAAACGTATAGCGCCGCCGTCGCCCCTCGCTTGACGCGTGGGCGATACTCGCGCATCATAGTGGGGCAACGAGGCACTGATGCGCGTGAGCGCGCAGCGAAAGGAAACCAGTCATGTCGGCGAGCCTACGCATCCGGGACGTCGAGCGGATCGTCGTGGACGTGCCGTTCACGCCGCGCTGCCAGGAGTGGAATGCCCGCGAGGTCTGGCAGTGGCGCATCTCCGAGGTGATCAGGGTGACGACCGACGCGCCCGGCCTGGTGGGCTACGGCGAGACCATCCTGCACTACACCTGGGGGCGCGTGTCCGACGAGGCGATCGCGCGCGTCCGCGGCGGCAACCCGGCCGAATTTCTCGGCGACGACTCGCTCGGCGCCGGGCTGCAGATGGCGCTCTACGACCTGGTCGGCAAGGCCCTCGGGGTGCCGGCGCACCGGCTGCTCAACCTGCCGCGCGTGCGCGAGTGGTGCCCGATCTCGTGGTGGAACATCGATATGCCGCCCGAGGCCAACGCCGCCGAGGCCCAGGAGGCGCTGGCGGCCGGCTACACCTCCTACAAGATCAAGGCCCGCCCCTGGTTCGACGTTCACACGCAGGTCGAGGCGATCAGCCGGGTGACCCCGCCGCACTTCCGGCTCGACATCGACTGGAACCAGATGCTGCTCAACCACGGCAACGCCGCGCCGGTGCTGGCCGAGCTGGATCGGCAGCCGCGGGTGGCGATCTACGAGTCGCCGATCATGCAGCGCGACGTCGAGGGCCAGCGGCTGCTGCGCCAGAAGACCACCCGACCCCTCGCGCTGCACTTCGGCGAGCCGCCCTTCCCGACCGTCGTGCGCGACATGGTCTGCGACGGCTTTGTGGTCAGCGGCGGCGTGGCCAGCATCCTGCGCCAGGGCGCGCTGGCCGAGGCGTTCGAGAAGCAGTTCTGGCTCCAGATGGTCGGCACCGGCCTGACCACCGCGCTCTCGGCGCAGCTCGGCGCCGTGCTACCGCTCGCGCAGTGGCCCAGCGTGAACTGCCTGAACAACTACGCCGACGACCTGCTGGCCGCGCCGCTGGAGATCCGGGGCGGATACATGAGGGTCCCCGACGGCCCAGGGCTCGGGGTCGAGATCGACGAGCAGGCGCTGGTGAAGTACCGCATGCAGCCGCCCTACGAGCACCCCAGGCCGCGCCTGCTGATGTCAGTTGTCTGGCCTGGCGGGCGCGTGATGCACTACGCCACCATGCGGCCGCAGTGCTGGGACGACTTCCTGGCCGGCAACCAGCCGGCGCAGGAGCGCGGCGCCACCATGGAGGTCTACCCCGACGACGGGTCGCCGGAGTGGGCCGAGCTGTACGAGCGGGCGCTGCGCGCCCCGGTGCGCGACCAGCGGTAGAAGGCATATAGTCGGGTAGCATTGCCAGCATCGCTGGCAATGCTACCCGACTATGATTATGGAGTTTTGAGGCTCACATGAACGTGCTTGTGATTGGCGGCTCGGGCTATGTCGGCGGGCTGGTGTTGCCACATGTGGCCAGGCAGCACACGCTGCGCGTCTTCGACATGCGCCCGCCGGGCGACCAGACGTGGGAGTACATCGCCGGGAGCGTCGGCGACCTCGACGCGCTGACCCGCGCCGCAGCGGGGGCCGATGCGCTGCTCTATATGGCTATGGGCGAGAAGGTCTACGACACCACCTCCGGGATCACCTCGAACCTCGACGTCAACGTGAAGGGCGTCTACCTGGCGCTCGAAGCCGCGCAGCGCGCCGGCGTCAGGCACGTCGTCTACACCAGCAGCATGTCGATCTACGGCGGCGACCTGCTGCAGCGCTACTTCTCGGATGAGGAGGTCGCGCCGGACGCCAGCGAGATCTACGGCCTCACCAAGCGGCTGGGCGAGGAGGTCTGCCAGTACGCCACGCGCGCCTGGGGCATGAGCGCCAACGCCCTGCGGCTGTGCTTCCCTACACCAGACGACGAGTGGGCGGCGCAGACCCGCCGCAGCACGCCGACGATCGCGACCGCCGCCAGCGACGTTGCGCGGGCCCTGCTGGCGGCCCTGGGCTACCGCGACGGCTTCCAGGCCTTCATGATCAGCGGCGACTACGAGCGGAAGCTTATGAATATGGCCAAGGCCCAGCGGCTGCTGGGCTGGGAGCCGCTGGCGCGGCCGACCCAGTAGGGCCGAGAGGAGGACAAGAGATGCACCTGCTCCTAGACGAGCTGACCCGCGCGGAGGCGCGCGCGCTGGCCCCGGACGCGCTGGTCGTCCTGCCGGTCGGTGCCACTGAGCAGCACGGCCCGCACCTGCCGGTCGGCACCGACCGCATGATCGTGGAGCACGTCGCCCGCGCCGCCGCCGCGCAGGTGGCCGGCGCGATCCCGGTCGTGGTCGCGCCGACCCTGCCGTTCGGCAGCTCGCACCACCACGTGCCGTTCGGCGGCACGCTGTCGCTCGGCACCGAGACCTACTACCGCGCGCTGGTCGACCTGGCCGAGTCGCTGATCGCCAGCGGCTTCCGCCGGATCTTCATCCTGAACGGCCACGGCGGGAACAGCGAGCTGATCCAGCTGGTGGCCCGCGACCTGGCGCTCAAGCACCCCGCGACGCTGGCCGCCGCCCCGTACTGGACGATCGCCTGGGACGCGCTAGTCGCCGAGCGGGCCCACGTCGCGGCCGGGCTGCCGGGGCACGCCGGCACCTTCGAGACCTCGCTGGTGCTCGCGCTGCGGCCCGACCTGGTGCGCGAGCCGCGCCCGCACCGCGACGCGCCGGCCGACACCGACCCGCGCGGGCGCTCGCCCTACCGCGCTGAG
>JBAXES010000610.1:0-3077 GCA_037140315.1 Chloroflexales bacterium | reverse complement strand
TTTTGCCTATGCACGGGAGATGCGGAAGAGCCGATCTTTCGTGACGCCATGCGCCAGCGTGGTGAGAGAGGGGAAGGGGGCTAGCCGCAGCCGGCGGCGGTCGCCCTGCACACGCAGACGACCTGGCACGCAGTGGGCGTGCTCATGCGGCGCGAGGCGGGGGGTGCTACAATGCGGGAGGGGGCGAAGGTGACGATTGAAGCTGGCCGTAACCAGAGGGAGACTGGTGATGACAACCGACACGATTACGATCCGCGTCGATCTACGGGCCGCGCAGCTTTTTAAAGCTGCCCCGCCCGCACAGCAGCAAAAGCTTACCCTCCTCTTGAACCAGTGGCTCATCGAGGCACTGGATACCAGTGAGACCCTTGAGGAGTTGATGGAGCGCGTGAGTCGCACCGCCCAGGCCAAGGGGATGACCCCCGAGGTGTTGCAGGATATCCTTGATGCCCCCGATGCATAGATGCGTCTTCGACACCAATGTCCTCATCAGCGCGCTGCTCTTCACCCGGTCGGCCCCGGCCCGCGCCCTGCATCTGGCCCGCCAAGGCACGCTCCTGCTCTCGCCGGAGTCGTTGAACGAGCTCACGCAGGTCATCCGCAGAAAGAAATTCGACCCCTACGTCACGATTCAAGATCGCGAGCAGTTCCTGGCAAAGCTTGTGCTCGACGCAGAACTGGTAGACGTGTACGAGCGAGTGGTGATCTGCCGCGACCCGAAGGACGACAAGTTCCTTGATGTCGCGGTCAATGGGCAGGCAACCGTGCTTGTGTCGGGCGATGATGATCTCCTGGTGCTCCACCCTTTCCGCAGCATCCCCATCTTGACCCCACAGCAGTTCGTGCAGTCCGCCCCGTGATGCCGCCGATCCTCTGGGCGTAGCCGAGGATCTCGTGCCTGAGCATCGGCGCTACATGAAATTGCTTACTTCACGTTTTTACACGTATCTCGGCTGTACCCGCATGGGTGCCTGGCCCGATGCAGTAACGACCATCACGCTCCCAGGGGTGCGATATGGCTCAGGCTGTGACAGCCCAATCGCAGATTGACGATGAGCTTGTCTACCTCACTACTGAGTGGGAAGGCCTGGAAGAAATTCTGACCTTAGACGCAGACTCGCGGCTCGATTATGCCGTTGATTGGCCGCTGAAAACGATGGCTGACGAGCGACTTCAGAACCTCATTGCCCAGCACGGCCTCACCGCCGCGCAGCAGGTGCGCTATGATCATCTACGTGCGATCCAGGCGCAGAACGCGCCGCTGTTGGCCCAACTGCTGAACTCCTGACGCCATGAACCCGGCTCCTCCCGCCCCAAGTGATCGGCGTGGGCGTCGCCTGTAGCCGCAGCTGCCCCGCCGCGATCGCGGTCTGGGTCGGTGAGGCAGGAGAATCAGCAGGGGTCTATGAGGGGGCGGTGCCAAGAGACGATCACGTCGCCGGCGTCGGGAAGGGCCGTGAGATCCTCGCGACCATTGTTCGTCGTCATCACTGCCCTGTGGACGCAGAGAGGTCCGGCGGACATCGTTGTGTCCGCCGGACCTCTCTACGCTGATTATGCTATTGACCTTGAGTCGGCCTTTCTGATTCTAATGCCTCCCCTGCCTTAGCGATATCGAGGGCGGCCTGCGCATCACCGGACTCTCCCGGATGTGCATCCGACCAAGTGTTGTGGATGGTGACCCAGCTTAGCAGACCGAACAGTAGGCTCATGACGAGGAGCGGCGCGGTGCAGAAGATGAAGGAGAGGTCGCGACTGTTCAGTACGCCACCTTCTGGCAAAGAGCTCCATGTCGCATATGGACACAGTACGAGGGTGGTGATAAGCAGCCCTACTGCAATGATGAGCGGTATCGACCCGATTGCGCGGCGCAGGTAACGTCCCATCCATGTACTCCTCAGCGGTACTGTGCGTTGCCACACCGTCACCGTCGCCCGGGCCGAATTCTGCACTACCCCCTCGGCCCTAGCCGCCCGGCGATCTACGCACCTCAATGAGCGCGTCGTAGTCCAGCACCAGCCACTCGGCGTCCACCTCGCCCTTCGGCCCCGGCAGCAGCAGGTCGTAGCCACGTATTATACGCACTGATCTCAGCGTTGTGTCTGTCACGCTATTCATGTCCGTTACACGTCTGTGCTACACTGGCCGAGGAGGCAGCGGATAAATAGCCAGCTACGACGACCGTCCGAGGTGTTCACACGTCCGTGACGTAGGGGAAGTTCAAACCAGGGACGCTGCTGGTGCCGCCCGTGACCTGGTGCGTTTTTGGGGCTTGGTGGCCATGCCGTCAGCTGTGACGATCTCCACGCAGCCCGAGAAGCCCTCGCCGAACAGGGCTATGCTATACTGCGAGTGGGCTTGGCTCCAGAGACAAGGGGCGTCGATGCCACGAATTAGTACCTTTTTTGGGATTGTGATCTGGATGTACTATAACGATCACCAGCCACCGCACTTTCATGCCCAGTATGGCGACCAAGAGGCGCTCATCCTGATCGGCTCGGGTGATCTCTACGAGGGGCAGATCTCACGGCGTGCGCTTCGGCTCGTGCAAGAGTGGGAAGAGCTCCACCGAGCCGAGCTGATGGACGACTGGGAGTTGGCGCGACAGGCACAACCCTTGGTTCCCATTGCCCCTCTCACCTAAGGGAGGATGTCGCGATGTATCACCTCATCCGCGTGCAGTCCGCTGAGCCGCTGGATGCGCCACGCATCCGGGTCGTGTTCACCAATGGCGAGCAGCGCGAGATTGATCTCACCCCGTATATTGCGACCGGGCCTATCTTTGATCTGGTGCGGGCCGACCCCGCGTTTTTTCAGTCGGTTGTCGTTGATGGGGGCACGCTCACCTGGCCGAATGGTGCGGACATTGACCCGGATGTCCTGTACTACGGCGGGACGCCGCCATGGGCGCAGCGAGCGCCCCGTACGGAGGGAGTCCGCTCCTCACGTGACTGACGCAGCGGGGGCGCGGATTGCGCGTTATGTCGAGCGGAAACGGCCTCGTATGTGCAACATAGGGGAAACTAGTACTCCGTCCATCTTATTCTGATGGGTTGAGCGTCGGGTAGAGCTTCTTG
>JBAXES010000609.1:0-3078 GCA_037140315.1 Chloroflexales bacterium | reverse complement strand
GCCGGGGCGGGTGCGACCGAGATCGCCGTCAGATCCGCGCCGCAGTTCTCGCAGTAGGCCTCGCCGGGAAGCACCGTCGCGCCACAGCTCGGGCAGGATGGCGCGGTCATTGTGGGCTGGTCCGGCGGCACAAGGCCTGCGGCGGGGGCGGGGGCGGCGGCAGGCGCGGCATCCACGCGCGTCCCACACTGGTCGCAGAAACGGTTGCCAGGATCGTTCTGGGCACCGCATGTTGGGCAGGTCGTCATATCCTATAACCTCCACTTATCAACAATCCACTCGTTATGGTGGGCCGCCGCAGCGGAGCTGCGGCAGCTCACCATACTACCCAACCCTACTCCTCTAGCTTCTGGGTTAGCCGCCGGGTTGCGTACTTCAGCTCCTTCTGGGTCTCGGCGCTGATCTTGGTGCCCTGCTCCAGCTGGTCTGCCTGCTGGCGCGTCTTCTCGGCCAGGTCGAGCTCGCCGAGGTCGAGCAGGCGCGTGGCCGCCGCGCGCAGCTTCTGGGTCGCCCCGCTGGTGTTGCCCAGCTCGGCCTCGGCCAGGGCGCGGGTCTGGAGCTTAAACGCCGTCACCTTCTCCACCAGGTTCATCACCCGCGGCTCGTAGGCGGCGGCGGCGGGGTCGGCGTTAAAGGCCAGCAGGACATCCTGCTTCACCACCTGCTCGTGCTCCACGCCGACGGGCGCGACGTGCAGCTCGGCCTGGGCGATGCGGAAGGAGCCGGCGGCCCGGCCCGGCAGCATCAGGTCGATCACCACGCTGGCTGTCTGGCCGAAGACCAGGTCGCCCAGGCGTACCGCCACCTCGTTCTCGCCGATCGGCTGGTAGCCGAGGTTGGCGATGGCCGGCGTGGCCCGATAGACCGCGCGCGGCGTCGCCTCGCGCACCAGGCGCAGCAGCAGGCGCGCGTCGGTGGCGGCCGTGCCCTGCGCGCTGCGCACCGCCCGCTGGAAGAACGCGCCGATCTGATTGGGGTCGGCGATATAGTCGGAGCTGCCCTCGGTGAACTCGGCCAGATCATCGAGCAGCTTCTCATTCCACTCGGCGCCCAGGCCCAGGGCGGTGATCCGCACATCGGACTGGCCGAGGGACTTGGCGACGCTGCGACACGTCTCCTCGTCGCCCCAGGTCTGCCCATCGGTGAGCAGCAGCATGTGGCTGAGCCGATCTGGGCCGATATGCTTCTGCAGCTCAGACTGGCCGGACTGCATCCCGAGCGACATCGCCGTGCCGCCGGACTCGCCGATCGTGTCCACGGCGGCCAGGAGCGCGCTGCGGTCGGCGGCGATGGTGGCCGGCACGAGGGTCTGCACCGTGTCGTCGAAGATCACGATCGACACGATATCCTGGTCGGTCAGCGTCTCGATCACGCGTCGGGTGGCCGCCTTCATGCTCTCCAGCTTGGTGCCCTGCATCGAGCCCGAGCGGTCGAGCACCAGGCAGAAGTTCAGCGGTATTGGCACGGTCGGCGCGGCGACTGGGGTCGCCTCCACCAGCAGGTAGGCGACCTGCGGCGCGCCCGTCACGGTCATCGGCGAGCGCCCCCAGGTGCATGTGAGTGTGACTGCGTCAGGCATGTGTGTCTCCGAGTAGGCGTCGTTGTGGCGTGCGGCGTGTGATGACCGGCCCGCGCCTCACGCCGCACGCCGCGCGACCTGTAGTGAATAGTTATATGCTGTCACCGCCCGAATTGTTGCGCCCTCAGGCTTCGGGACGCTCGGGAGGAGGGCGGCGATCACGCAGCAGAGCAGTACCGCGATCACCCCCGCCGTCACTCCTGCCGCTGCGTCGCGCCGACCGTGGGCGGTGGCCTTGATCTGCGATCGGGTCAGGGCCACAATTCCCACGATGGCGGCGGCCGGGCCGGTAAAAGGCGGCAGTAGGGCCAGTACTAGCCCAAACCCCGTCCAGTTGTTGTAGCCGCCGCCCTTAATCGGGGTCGCCGCGCCGATGCCGGCCATGATCGTCGCCAGCGCCATCACGCCCAGGCTGATCGCGCCCATCCAGAGCGCCACCCTCGCAAGGGTCGTCGACTGCTGCGAGGCCGCGGCGGGATATGGCGAGCCGCCCCCCAATACGGCCATCTGGTCGAGCGCCGGGGCCGCTGCCAGCTGCGGCGGGGCCGAGCGCTGTATCAGGTTGCGCGAGTCCATCAGGGCCAGGCGCAGATCGGCCACGCTGGCAAAGCGCCGGTCGGGATCATTGTCGGTGGCCCGGATCAGGGCCGCTGAGACAACGGCGGGTATCGCCGGGTTCACCTGGCTCGCCGGCGGCAGGCGAAACGGTGCGGCCGCCGGGTCGAAGCCGGTGAGCAGCTGGTGCAGCATCACGCCCAGGCTATAGACATCGGAGCGCGCGTCGGTCTGCCCGCGCCCGTACTGCTCGGGGGCGCTGTAGCCCATGGTGCCGAACGCCTGGGTGTCGTGGCTCTGGCCGGGCTTGAACAGGCGGGCGATCCCGAAGTCGATCAGCTTGAGCTGGCCCTCGGGGGTGAGCATCACATTGGCCGGCTTCATGTCGCGGAAGATCACCGGCGGGCGCTGGGTGTGCAGGTAGCCCAGCACATCGCAGAGCTGCGCGGCCCAGCCGAGCACCTCGGGCAGCGGCCGCGGCAGGCCCATACGCTGGCAGTAGCCCATCAGCGTCTCGCCGGGCACATACTCCATCACCAGGTAGTTCTTGCCTCCCTCCTGAAAGTGGTCTGTCACCCGCGGCAGGTTGGGGTGGGACAGGCTGGCCAGCAGCTCGGCCTCGTGGCGGAACGCGTCGCCGGCCTGCTGGCGCTCCAGCGGCGAGGTGATCGCGTCGTCGCTCATCTCCTTCACCGCCCAGCGCACCGTGCTGAGACGCCGGTCGCCAGACAGATAGACCGCGCCCATACCGCCCTGGCCGAGCTTCTTGGTCAGCTCGTAGCGGCCCTGGAGCACGCGTAGCACCTGCGACGGCGTGCCGACCCGCGCGCCGCACTCGGGGCAGAAGGGTGTGCCTGCCGGCAGCTGTGTATTGCAGTTGGGACAGTTCATATACCTTATCACCCACCGGTGGGGGTGTGGGGGCGGCGGAGCCGCCCCCACGT
>JBAXES010000608.1:0-3082 GCA_037140315.1 Chloroflexales bacterium | reverse complement strand
CGACGAATACACCGACCCCGACGAATACACCGACCCCGACGAATACACCGACCCCGACGAATACACCGACCCCAACCGCCACTCTGCCGCCAACCCAAACCAGCACCCCCATGCCCACACCGACCATTCCGCCGGGGATCTCGGTGTCGATCAGCGCGGCCAAGCACTATGATCCAAATAGCATGGGTAACGTCGGTCTATACATTTCTGCCCGCGTCTATACCAGCATCGGCGGTGTTGGTGTCGCCGGCAAGATGATCACCTTCCATGTCAGCTACATCTATGGCGGCGTCACCTTTAACTACACGGTGACCCTCGGCCCGACGGATGCCAGCGGCTTTGCCAAAGCCTGTCCGGCGGGCAACTACCCGGCAAACGTGCAGATCAACCTAAGCTCCGACGCGGTAAACAACGCACCTGGGCCAAATGGACCCGCCCAAAGCAATATCCAGGTACAGAATCAGGGCGTGAACGTGGTGCCCTCCTTCTGTCCGTAACAGGATTAAACTCGTAGGTTATCGTCCGTGCAATAACCCGACAGCCCGACAGCCTGAGCTGTGGAACTGTCGGGTTATGGAAAGCTTAGTGGCATGCTAAAGCCTTGCCTAAGGATTGGGTGTATGGGATCTCGACATAGAAGCTATGGGCAGTCATTGGTTGAGATGTCCCTGGTGCTCCCGCTGCTCCTGCTGATCATCTTTGGGTTGGTGGACTTTGGCCTCGCCTACACCACGAACGTACTCATTCGCGGCGCGGTGGCAGAGGGTGGATACTATGCCTCACAACACCCCGGTGACGCGCAGGGCGTTCGTGATCGGATCACGAGCGAGCTGAGCGATCTCAGCCCAGCCGTGACCGATAGTGACATCACGATCAACGAGTGCGTAAGCGGCTCAAGCGGCCCGCAGACCGAGATCATAGTCGCTTACACCTACCATGTGATCTTCGGGTTGGCCGGCTCTGGGCCGACGATCACCCTGCGTAACGGCACAGTGGTACCACAGTTCGGTGCCTGCTAGTGATCGTCATTGCAGGTTACAGATCGATATCTACATGCCCTTTGGAGCATCTCACCATGGTTACACGTCGTCGGCGTGCTGAAGGCCAGGCTATCATCTTCCTCGCCCTCGCCTTTGTTGTACTAGTGGCCTTTCTCGGCCTCGCCCTCGATGGGGCCAACGCCTTCGGCCAGCGCCGGCGGGTGAGCAACGCCGCCGACGCCGCATCGCTTGCCGCTACGCGTATGCTTGTCACCGTCAATATCAACGGCGGTAATGGCCAGACGATCAACGACGCGATTCGCGAGTTCCTGGTGAACAACAACGGCATCGACCCCACCACATCTACATGGGAGGCCAGCTATGTCTCCCGCGACGACCCTGACACGGTCATCGCGCCGGTTGAGAACGATGTGGCACCGCCAGAGGGCGCTAGGGGTGTGCGGGTCGAACTCAGCTTCACCTTTGACACCGCCTTTATGAGCGTGATGGGCCAGAACACCCTCACCGTAGGCGCGACCAGCACCTCGACCTATGGGGCGCTTGGCACGGCGATCGGTCAGGATCTGCTGCCAATAGGGATCAGCGACTCGGCATTGAACACCCTGATGGACAAAGGCGAGATCCGCGTGGATCTGCGAGGCAAGATTATGCAAGACTACAGCTACTTGCAGCCTGGCGATCCGCTGCCCAGCGAGCTTAATGACGTCATCACCGACGCCAACTTCGACTATGTCACCCTAAGCGACACACTCCCGGCGAATCTCCCGAATGCGAACGGCTGCAATAACCCCAACGTGACCGAGAACCTGAGCTACTGGATCTGCAATGGCACGCTCACCCAACTTCAGATCGGTCGCTATATGTCGGTGCTCAACCCAAACTGGGGCGATGTGAACAGCTCGCTCATCCACCGGATCCTGGGCCCCACTGCGCGACCTACTGCGGTAGTGCCGGTCTACACCCAGGTGCCTGACGGCCACGGCGGGGTTGCCCTCCAGCTGGCCTATTTCGTAGGTGTGGATCTGAACTACAGCATGAACAAATCGGTGCTGACTATGACCCTGCGGAACGATTACATCTCGGCCGGGTCGGCGATCGGCGAGGGCAGCGGTGTAGAGACCGGTGTCTGGGCTGTCAATCTAAAGCGGTAGAGCAGCAGGGCACCCGGCGTCTGCGCATTATCAACGGCTGCCAGTTGCCTGTTCTCTACTTCCCACCGGGGATGACACATGCAGCAACTCTTCAAGCGGGCCAACGAGTCGCTCTACAGCGACCTCAATAACTACGCGACCGCCCTGCGCCGGATCGTGGCCGCCATGCCCGAGGCGTGTGCCCTCTGCGAGCAGGTGCTCAGAGAGGTGCGGCTGGCCGATGCGCTGCTCGCCTTCGGCAGTGGCCCGCAGGTGATCGAGCTGAAGCAGATCATCTTCCACATCAGCGATCTCTGGCCCTTCCGCGAGCATGGCCCGACGCGCACCGCCGGCTTCACCGATGAGATCGCCGAGGCCGCCAGCCACGCCGGCCAGGCCCGGCGAGCGATCGGGCTGCTCAGTCGCATCTCTGATGAGGTGATGTCCAGCGAGCTGCGGATCTGCTTTAACAATATCATCCAGCACCTTGAGAATGAGGGGATGTTGCTCGAAGAGTGCCACGTCCGCATCCGGCCCTTCAGCACGAACTCCGATCTTACCCGTAAGCGGCTGAACCTGCTGATCGCCACCGCCGAGGCCCGCCTGCCCGAGAGCGAGGAGCGGCGTACGGCCATCCAGGCCTATAGCGAAGCGGCCGATCTGCTGAAATCCTGGGAGGGCGGTGTGCCGATCGATGAGCGTGGCATCGCCATCCTTGATCGCTGCATTAGCCTGCTGGGCGCGAGCAGCGAGCTCTTTGGCATCATCAGAGTCCCCGCGCAATCCGCCCCAGCTGAATAGATGCGCCTTAGACAAGGTTACAGGGAACAGGGAACAGAAATACCGCATCCTGATGCAGTGCAATTGCCTGAACTGTAACGTACGCTGAAGCATGCCTTAGTACTACAGTTGTAGATGTGGTATCCTGCGCCCTTGAGCGATCACGAAGCC
>JBAXES010000607.1:0-3107 GCA_037140315.1 Chloroflexales bacterium | reverse complement strand
ACCCCGTGCAGACGTGGTAGCCCACCGGGCCGTCGGCGGCCAGCAGGCCCACCAGGTCGGTCAGCTCGTACTCGCCGCGCGGCGACGGGGTGATCCGGGCGAGGGCGGGGAAGGCCGCAGCGTCGAGGTGGTAGATCCCCGAGTTGGCCAGGGCACCGGGCGGCGGGTCGGCCGGCTTCTCGATCACGCCGCGCACCCGCCCGCCATCGACGATGTCGAGCACCCCGAAGCTGCGGGCGTCCTCCACGCGCATCCCGGCCAGGCTGTGGCGCTCGGCGCAGACCCCCAGGATGTCGGCCCGGGCCACAAGGTTGTCGCCGTAGAGCAGGAAGAAGGGCTCGTCGATCTGGCCCACGGCGAGCAGCGCCCCGGCGGTGCCGTTCATCTGCTCCTGGGTCACGTAGCGCAGGGCGATCCCCCGGTACATCTCGCCGAAGGCGTCTACGATGTCCTGGGCGCGGTAGCCGACCACCAGGGTGGCCCGATCAATCATGCCGACCATTTCGTCGAGGATGTGCGCGAGCAGGGGCCGGCCGAGCAGCGGGATCAGCGGCTTGGGGCGGTGCGAGGTGAGCGGGCGGGTGCGCTTCGACTCGCCGGCGGCCAGGATAACGGCGTGGCGCGTGGCACAGGTTGCCGACGCAGGGCTGCGCGACATGCGGGGCTCCTCAGCTACAAAAAAAAGCTCGGGGCGGGCGTGTGTCCGCCTCCCCGAGCATACCACAGAATATCGCGCCCACTGACGGGCGCTGGCGGTGGAGCCGCCAGCGCCCATCAGCGGCATATAGTAGGGGGCGGCGAGCCGCCCCCAACCCCGCCATGCGACGCTGCATCAGCCTGGGTGCATGGTTACATGGCGATCTGCTGAGCGAGCATGATCGCCTGGGCCACCTCGCGCATGGTCTTGCGGCTGTTCATGGCCAGCTGCTGGATCCTGCGGAACGCCTCGGCCTCGTTCAGCCCCTGGCTGTCCATCAGGTGGCCCTTCGCCCGCTCGATCATCTTGCGGGTCTCCAGCCGGTCGCGCAGATGGGATAGCTCCTTCTTGCGCCCGATCTGCTCGCCCCAGCGGGCCAGCGTCACCTCGATCAGCGGCATCAGCTCGGCGTCGCGCACCGGCTTGATCAGGTAGCCCAGCACCCCGGCGTCGCGCGCCTGCACCACCAGCTCGCGCGAGCTGTAGGCGGTGAGCAGGAGCACCGGGGCGATGGCATCATCGTGGATGAGCCTGGCAGCGGACAGGCCGTCCATGTTGGGCATCTTGATGTCGAGCAGCACTAGGTCTGGCCGCAGCTGGCGGGTCATGTTCACAGCGCTCTGACCGTCACCGGCCTCGCCGACCACCAGGTAGCCCTGCTCCTGAAGCGTCTCGCGCAGATTCATGCGAATCAGCGGCTCATCGTCGGCAATTAGAATCCGAGTCTCCATTGAGCTCCCCTAAACAAAACAAGCCCCTTGCCACGCCGTCGCCGGCGCCAGGAGGGCTTCAGTGCTACTACATTGGATTAGGGTCCAGTATAGCGGGCGCTGTACCGGCAGGATACGGCCAGGATGTACAAAGCTGACTGTGCATCTTGAGGGGGTAGGGAACAGGGAACAGCCTGTTCCCTGTTCCCTACCCCCTGTTCCCTACCCCCTACTTTGGCCGCACGCCGTGGCCGGCGGTGATATGGCTGAGGTCGAGGCGGGCGCCGGCCTGGCGGAAGCCGCCCTCGAAGGGATTCTCGGCCATAAACATGGGCGTGTCGAGATCCACAAAGCCGAAGCCGCCCTGGCCGGCCGCGAAGTGGGCCGACATGGTCATCGCCAGGATCGACTCGACCATGCCGCCGATCATCAGGCGCACATGGGCGGCCCGGCAGATCGCGGCGATGTCGAGGGCCTCGACCACGCCGGCCTTCATCAGCTTGATGTTCACCACCTGGGCGGCCCGCTCGTACACGATGCGCAGCACGTTGGCCGAGCTAGAGGCCGTCTCGTCGGCGGCCAGCGCGGCCCCGCCCCAGCGCGCCAGCTGGCCCATGCCCGCCCAGTCGTCGCCGGGGACGGGCTGCTCCAGCAGCGCCGGTCGGATGTTCTGGGCGCTCAGGGCATCTAGCAGCTCGATAGCCTCGGCGGCGCTCATGCCGCCGTTGCCGTCGAGGATGAGCGGCGAGTCGGGGGCCACGGCGTGGATGGCCACCAGGCGGGCCAGGTCGAGCTGGAGGTCGCCCGAGCCGATCTTCACCTTGATCGCCGTGATCCCGCGGCCGAGGATCTCCAGGGCGGCGGTGCTGGCCTGCTCGACGCTGCCCGTGGTGATGGTCATGTCGGTCTCCAGGCTGCTGCCCGCGCCGCCGAAGAAGGCGTAGAGCGGCATCTGGGCGCGCTTGGTGAGCGCGTCGAGGACGGCCGTCTCGATCGCGCAGCGCGCCGACCCGGCCGACCCGATCTGATCGCGCAGGGCGGCGGAGATCGGGCGCCACTCGCGCACATCGGCCCCCACCACGGCGGATCGGGACAGCTCGGTCGCCGTGCGGGCGCTGTCCTGGGTCTCGCCATTAAAGGCCGGGAAGGGCGCGGCCTCGCCGTAGCCCAGGGTGCCGTCGGCTAGCTCGACCCTGACGAGCAGGCTGCGGGCCACATCCTGGGCCCCGCCGGAGATGCCGAAGGGGGCGAACAGCGGGATGTCGAGGGGCTCGACGCTGAGCGAGCGGATGGTCGTCGGTGCCGTCATACGATTCTTTCCTTATCGCCTGCAAGAGCCTCTGGGGCTGCGCCCCAGACCCGGCTTTATGTGGGTTTTGGGCGGCGGAGCCGCCCAAAACCCACATAAAAACATCGTGGGGGCGGCGAAGCCGCCCCCACACCCCCGCCGGGAGGCAGAAGGCCTACCTCGGCCTACTCTAGGCCGAGGTAGGCCTTCTGCACCATCTCGTTCTCGCTCAGCGCCTTGGCGCTATCCTCGAGCACGATCTGGCCCGTCTGGAGCACATAGCCGCGGGTGGCCACGCCGAGGGCCATCAGGGCGTTCTGCTCGACCAGCAGGATCGTGGTGCCCTGCTTATTGATATCCTTGATGATCTCGAAGATCTGCTCGACCAGCACCGGGGCCAGGCCCATGCTCG
>JBAXES010000606.1:0-3107 GCA_037140315.1 Chloroflexales bacterium | reverse complement strand
GACGACGGCCCACGAGCAACTCTTGCGCACCGAGCACCAGGCCGAGCGAGCGACCGTCGCCCTCGATCACGAGCGGCGGCGCGACGAGCCGTAGGCCCAGGCGCTCCTCGGCGGTGGGGGGCAGGAGCAGGCGGTAGCGCCTGATCGCCGCCGGCACATCGAGGGCGATCCGGCCTGCGCCCACGCGGATCTCGGCGCCCGGCGTGCCGCCCGGATGCCCGCCCATAACGAACTGTAGCGACATTTCGCCGCCCGGGTTCGGCAGCGGCAGCGCGGCGTCGCCCGATGTCCAGCGGTAGCGGGCCGCCTGCCCAGGGAACTGCTCAGCGGCGTACATCCCGACGGGCGGGGTCAGCCAGCCGAGCGTATTCATCGTGAGCGTTTCAACGCGCTGGGGGCGATATATGAAGGATGTCAGCAGGAGCAACAGGAGGAGCGCGACGAGCGGGGCGATCCGATTGAGTCCAGAGATAGCTCGTGAGGGAGAAACACCCACCATTTGATGTCCGATGGGAGGGGTTCGGGGCGGGCTTGTCCCGCCCCGAAAACACCCACCATGTTCACTACATCCCTACCCCCGCCACGGTCTGCACGCGGCTGATGATGCCGAGGATGAGGTTGGGGAAAATGCCGAGGAGCACGATGCCGGCCACGGCGATGCCCAGGGCCGACATGATCCCGGCCGGGGCGGGCAGTGGCTCCTCGCTAACCGGCGCGGTGATGAACATGGCCTTGAGCAGGCGCAGGTAGTAGTAGAGGCTGATGATCGTGGTGAATAGGGCGATGATCGTGAGCGACCAGGCCCCGGTCTGCCAGGCCACCATAAAGACATAGAACTTGGCGAAGAAGCCGGCCAGGGGCGGCACACCGGCCAGCGAGAGCACGCAGATGGCGAAGAGCACGGCCAGGGGCAGGTTGCGCCGGGCCAGGCCGTTCAGGTCGCTTACATCATCGCCGCCGACTGCCAGGCTGATCGCGGCCAGGGCCCCGAACGCGCCCAGGTTGGTCAGCGTGTAGATCACCAGGTAGTAGATCAGCGCAACCGTGCCCTGCTCGCGGTCGAACTGCTGGGACGCCGCCCACGCCACCATGCTGAGCAGCACGAACCCGGCCTGGGCGATGCTGGAGTAGGCCAGCAGGCGCTTGGCGTTCATCTGCGGCAGGGCCGCCAGGTTGCCCACGATCAGCGTGAGCAGGGCCAGGATTGCCAGCATGCTTGTCCAGCCGCCCATATTCGCCCCGAAGGCGGCCGAGCCGGCGAGGCCGGGGAACGCGGTGGTGAGCAGACGGAAGAGCAGGATGAAGCCGGCCGCCTTCGAGGCGGTGGAGATAAAGGCCGTGATCGGCGTGGGCGCGCCCTGGTACACATCGGGCGACCAGCCGTGGAAGGGCACCACCGCCACCTTGTAGCCCGCCCCGGCGAGGATCAGCACCATGCTCAGCGTGAGCAGGGGGCCGCCAGGCCGGGAGAGCTCGGCGATCCTAGCGAGCTGAGTCAGGTCGTTGGCCACGCCGTTGCCGCCCGCCGCGTTGGCCGCAATGCCGTAGGCCATGCTCATGCCGTAGAGCATGAGCGCCGAGGACATCGCGCCGAAGAGAAAGTACTTCATGCCGGCCTCAGACGAGCGGGCCTGGCTGTGGAAGTAGCCGGCCAGGACGTAGAGCGGGATGGAGGTCATCTCCACGCCCAGGAAGATCAGCACCAGCTCGGTGGCCCCGGCCATCAGGCACATGCCCATGGTCGAGAAGATGATCAGCGCGTAGAACTCGGCCGGGTTGCTGTTGGGGTGGTAGTCCAGGCAGAGCAGGCTAGTGATGAAGGCCGCGCCGATAAAGATCAGCCGGGAGATCATCGTCAGGTCGTCGGTGGCGAAGGCCCCGACGATCGGGCGCTGGCCGGGGCCGCCGGACTGCAGGTTGCGCAGGATATTGGTGAAGAAGTTGGTCGGTGCCACCTCGGGCAGCTTGTACACATAGCCGCTCTGCACCAGGGCGATCAGAAAGATCAGGCCCAGGCCGATGGCGGTGAGCTGGGCCGAGGCGCGCACGCGCTCAAGCCGAGCCGCGCTGGTGTTCGCCCAGCGCTCAAAGATATCGGAGCCGAGCACCAGCAGGGCCAGCACCAGCAGCAGGATCTCCGGCAGGATGCGCGGGACGTCGGTGATCTGAAACATCTCCACTACCTCATTATCGGGGCTGCGCCCAAGGCCTGCTTGTTATTTAGGGCGGTTGCCCTAAACGCCCACACATACGCGGGCGAGTGTGCCAGCGAAGCAGGCACACTCACCCATATATATGATCATTTATGGCCGGACGGCCACGATCACATCGTTCAGCTGCTGGGCGATCGGCGCGACGCCCGTGCTGATGATCTCGGTCAGCACCGACGGGTAGAGTCCGACGGCGATCAGGATGGCCGCCAGGATGGACGCCCCGGTGTACTCCTGCCAGGTCAGCTTGGGCAGCTTGAGGAACTCCGGGTCCTTCACCTCGTCGAAGAAGACCGCGTAGACCGCGCGCAGGATATAGGCCCCGGTGATCGGGATGGAGATCGCGGCGATCACCGCGATCAGCGGGTACTTCTCCCAGACGCCGATGAAGATATTGAACTCGGCCCAGAACCCGGCAAAGCCAGGCATGCCCATCGACGAGAGCCCGCCGAGGATGAACATCACTGCGGCGAATGGCATCACTTTGCCCAGGCCGCCCAGCTCGGGCAGCTGGCGGGTGTGGGTGCGCTCGTAGACCATGCGCCCGACCACCGAGAAGAAGAGGGCCGTCATCACCCCGTGGGCGAACATCTGCAGCACCGCGCCCATCAGGGCGATCTGCGTGCCGGCGGCCAGGGCCATCATCACCAGGCCCATGTGGCTCACCGACGAGTAGCCGATGATGTACTTGGCGTCGCGCTGGGCCATCGCGATCGTCGCCCCGTAGACCACATTCAGGATGGTCAGGACGGCCATGACCGGCAGCCAGTCGTGGGCACCGCTGGGCATCAGCCACATCGCGGCGCGCAGGCAGCCGTAGGCCCCGAGCTTCATCAGCACGCCGGCGTGGAGCATGCTCACCGCCGTGGGCGCGGCCACGTGGCCGGTGGGGCTCCA
>JBAXES010000605.1:0-3122 GCA_037140315.1 Chloroflexales bacterium | reverse complement strand
CACCACGCCCAGCGCCGCCAGCCGGTGTACGCAGACCGCAGCCACGGCGATCGCGGCGAAGGCCAGCCAGTCGCGGCCCGCATCCGTGCGCAGCGCCCGCAGCAGCGCCCAGGTTAGCATGGATGCGGCCAGCAGCAGCAGGCTGTACGCCTTGGCCTCCTGGGCGTACCAGAGCGGGAACGGCCCGGCCAGGGCGATCATCGCGGCCGCTAGGGCCGCCCACTCCACACCAGAAGCGCCCGCAGAGTGCGCAGTCCCTGCCGCAAAGCGGTACACCCCACCGATCCGGTAGGGCGTGCGTAGGTAGGGCGTCGCATCCGGCACAGTCGCCGGTCGTCGGTCGTCGGTCGCCGGCCGGCGGCCGACGGCCTCCAGCCCCGCCAGGTAGATCGCCGACACCGCCGCCGCGCCGGCGATGGCCGAGGGCATGCGCAGGGCGATCTCGCTGTCGCCAAAGATCGACACCCACAGCTTAAGCAGCAGGTGGTAGAGCGGGTAGGCCGCCGTCGGGCTGAGCAGGTCGCGCAGCAGCGCGCCCCAGGGCTGGCCGGCCATCTGCCAGCTGCTCCCCTCATCCAGCCAGAGGCCCTGGGCGTCCAGCCGATAGACCCGCAGGGCCAGGGCGATCCCAAACAGCACCAGCGGGGTGAGGTAGCGGGGTAGCTGAAGAGAGCGTGTCGTTCGCAACGTTAGCCTCCCCTTGTTCCCTGTTCCCTGTTCCCTGTCGCCTGCACGTACACCTGCTCGAAGCGCTCTGCGGCCTTCTCCCAGGTCAGCTCCTGCTCGATGCGCGCGCGGGCGGCGCGGCCCAGGCCCTCGGCGAAGGGCCGGTCGGCGATCAGACGCAGGATGGCGGCGGCCAGCGCGCGCGGGTCGCCCTCGGGCACGATCACGCCGTGTACGCCGTCGTCGATCACATCGGGGACGCCCGCCACCCGCGAGGCCACCACCGGGCGGCCTGCGCCCATTGCCTCCAGCAGCACGTTCGGCAGCCCGTCCACCCCCTCGCGCACGATCGGCAGGGCGAAGACATCGGCGGCGGCCAGGTAGGCGGCGGCCCGGCGGCGCTCCAGCGGCCCTGGGAAGCGCACGCGCGCGCCGACGCCCAGCCGCCGGGCCTGCTCCTCCAGCTGGCCGCGCAGGTCGCCGTAGCCCACGATGCACAGGGTGGCCTGCGGGGCTTGGGCGAGCACCTGGGGCCAGGCGTCAAGCAGAATGCCGAAGCCCTTCTTCGCCACCAATCGCCCTAGCCCCATAACCAGGTGTGCATTGTCCGGCAGCCCAAGCTCAGCGCGCACATCGGCGCGGGCGCCCTCGTCGGGGCGGAACTCACGGCTATTCACGCCGTAGGGGATCACCGTGCAGGTCGCGGGGCGGGCGCCCAGGCGCACCCCGCGGTCGCGCAGGTCGCTGCTGCAGGCCGTCACGGCGGCGGCGCTGCGGAAGGCCCCGCCGGCCACCGCGCTCATCGCCCGGCTGCGCTCCGAGAGGTAGATGTCGCTGCCGTGGAGGCTGATCACCAGGGGCAGGCCGTAGGCCCTGGCGGCCAGCGCCGCCGGCGGGCCGTTGGGCAGCACCCAGTGCGCCTGCACCAGGTCGAAGGGCGCGCCGGCCCGGCGCGCCGCCGCCAGCGCCCGCAGCAGCGCCAGCGCCGAGGCCGCCAGCGCGAAGGGCGCCGCCGCCAGCGTGCGCCGCTTAATATGCGTGTCGCTGAGCAGCGACTGGGCGTAGCCCCAGATATTCAGCGCCGGGTGCGGGGCGTAGCGGAAGAAGCGCAGCCGCACCCCGCGCTCCACCGGGGGGCGTCGGACCTCGGGGTGCCATGGCGCCAGCAGAGTCACCGCGTGCCCGCGCGCCGCCACGCCCGCCGCGATCTCCTCAATAAAGGGGGCCGTCGTCTCCCCGGGGTACTTCGGGTACGACGAGGCCAGCATCAGAATTCGCATAGCACCGCATCGTGATCATGCCGCATTTCTGTCACCCTGAGCGCAGCGAAGGGTCTCGGCCGAGATGCTTCGCTGCGCTCAGCATGACATGCGGTAGCTTTTGGGGAAACTGCTGTCATCTTCGAGTTCTCAATGTTCAGGGATCCGGTACACAAACGCCCGAAAGTCCGCCGTCGGGCTGGCGTAGACCAGCTCAAACCCGTCGATCACCGCGCCCACCTGGTTGCTGTTGTGGAGCAGCGGCGCCAGCAGCCGCCCGGCCTCGCCCTTGACCCGCTGCTGGTTCTCCAGCACCAGGTACTGCGCTCCGTAGCGGTGGGCGATCTCCAGCAGCAGATCGCGGCTCGCCGTGTTCGGGATCATCAGCGTTGGCCGGGCGGTGTGCCAGTTGGCCTGCCACGGGATGCGCGTCATCAGCGCCGCGCCCGTCGGCGTGTGATCCCTGACCCAGGCGTAGGCCGCCAGGTCGGGCGCCCAGATCGTCGGCTCGCTGCGCACCTTGTTGGCGATATCCGCCCGCGAGAAGCCCATCACATTGCTCATGGCCACGGCCACCAGGATCAGCCCCAGCGGGGCCCAGCGCCGGTCGCCGATCGCCGCCAGCCGGTCGTACCCCGCCCAGAGCGCCCAGGCCCCCAGCAGGGCCAGCCAGGGGATGAGCATCACCCAGTAGCGCTCCTCGTTGGTGCGCCAGTAGGTGAGCATGAAGGCCATATAGGGCAGGTAGGCGCTGGCCAGCAGCCCGAGCAGCCGCCGCCTGAGCCGCACGGCGGCGATGACGCCGATCAGCGCCAGCCATGCCCCCATGTCGCTGGCGACATTCTTGCGCTCGTTGTTGCTGAACAGCCAGGCCACGCTGTCGGGCAGGCCGCTCCACACCGGCATGAGGTAGTTCCGCAGCTCGCTGGCCTGGGCGCGCAGCTTCTCCGCCGTCGCGTCGAAGCCCCAGCGCAGGACCCAGCTGCGGTCTGGCAGCCCCGCGCCGCCCAGCTCCGGCGTGAACACATTGTAGATCTCCTCCCAGGCATCGCCGCTGTTGCCCCGGTAGCCGAGCACCCAGGCGTCGTAGCTCTCCGTCGAGAAGACCGGCCTGCCGAAGGTGACCATGTTGCGGATCAGGTAGGGCGACAGCACCAGCAGGGCGGTCAGCGCCCAGGGCAGCGCTCTCGCGATAGC
>JBAXES010000604.1:0-3122 GCA_037140315.1 Chloroflexales bacterium | reverse complement strand
GGCCGTAGCAGCCTCACCTTCGCTGGACGTACGGCCGGCGTGCAGGCATGGTCCGACACCGAGATCGTCGCTGTGGCCCCCGAGGGGGTGCGTGATGGCCCGGTGGTGGTCAGCGTGCAGGGCCTTGACAGCAATGGGGTGCGCTTCAGCGTGGCGGGCGAGCCGATCACGCCCGCAGCGGAACCGCCGAACTCTGGCTCGCCGAAGCTCTGCTTTGCCGTCGAGCCACTCGACCCGAACCTTCCGCCGCCGTGGCTCATGCCGTCGATGTCCGAAAGCACCCCCGGCATCGGCTGGGCCTGCGTCATCGGCAACCAGGTCTACGCCAAAGATGTGCCGATCCATACCAGCTGCGCCCCGCCCGACGACATTAAGGTCTTCCCGATGTTCGTTGCTGACTATGACGGCGCGAGCAGCTTTAGCAACCCCAGCGGATCGGTGCGCGGCACCTATTCGCCCACCGGCATCACGATGATCATCCAGTACTCAGACATTCACTCTAGCACGGGCGATTGTCCAGGTGGTGAAGCGGTGATTGTATTTGACCAGTAGCGGCACGGTTCGGGGCGCGGCCCCAAGACGTTGACGTGGCCCTAGCTTGTGACGAGGTGGCGGGGTATACTGTGGGCACTCACAACACGGGAAGCGGAGCATAGTGGACGCATGACAAGGGCTCGAATATGATCTCCTCCAGCCAGCACCCCGCAGACATCCACGACCTGATCCGCGTCCAGGGTGCTCGGGAGAACAACCTGAAGGACGTCAGCGTCGCGATCCCCAAGCGGCGACTGACGGTGTTCACCGGCGTCTCGGGATCGGGCAAGTCGTCGCTGGTCTTCGGCACCATTGCGGCGGAGTCGCAGCGGCTGATCAACGAGACCTACAGCGCCTTCGTGCAGGGCTTTATGCCGACGCTGGCCCGGCCCGAGGTCGACGTGCTGGAGGGGCTGACGACCGCGATCATCGTCGACCAGGAGCGGATGGGGGCCAACGCCCGCTCGACGGTCGGTACCGCGACCGACGCCAACGCGATGCTGCGGATTGTCTTCAGCCGGCTCGGTCAGCCGCACATCGGCTCGCCCAACGCATACTCCTTCAACGTCCCCTCGGTGAGGGCCAGCGGTGCGATCACCGTCGACCGCGGCGCCGGCAAGCCGAAGACCGAGAAGGCGACCTTCACCCATCTCGGCGGCATGTGTCCGCGCTGCGAGGGCATGGGCTCGGTCACCGACTTCGACCTGTCGGCGCTGTACGACGACCGCTTGTCGCTCAACGAGGCCGCACTTACGATCCCGGGCTACAGCATGGACGGCTGGTACGGCCGCATCTACCGCGGCTGCGGCTTCTTCGACCCGGACAAGCCGATCAGCACGTACACCAAGAAGGAGCTGCACGACCTGCTCCACAAGGAGCCGACCAAGATCAAGGTCGACGGGATCAATCTGACGTATGAGGGGCTGATCCCGAGGATCCAGAAGTCGCTCCTGTCCAAGGATGTGGATACGCTGCAGCCGCACATCCGCGCCTTCGTGGAGCGGGCGGTGACGTTCACGATCTGCCCCGAGTGCGACGGCACCCGGCTCCGCGCGGAGGCCCGGTCGTCGAAGATCAAGGGGCTCAACATCGCCGACGCCTGCGCCATGCAGATCAGCGACCTGGCCGACTGGGTCCAGGCCTTGGAAGAGCCGTCGGTGGCACCGCTGCTCACAAAGCTGCACCACCTCCTCGACTCGTTCACGGAGATCGGGCTGGGATACCTCTCACTCGACCGGTCGTCGGGCACTCTGTCCGGGGGCGAGGCGCAGCGCACCAAGATGATCCGCCACCTCGGCTCGTCGCTCACCGACGTGACCTACGTCTTCGACGAACCCACCATCGGCCTCCACCCCCACGACATCCAGCGTATGAACGGCCTGCTGCTGCGGCTGCGCGACAAGGGCAACACGGTCCTCGTGGTCGAGCATAAGCCGGAGGTGATCGCGATCGCCGACCACGTGGTCGACCTCCGCCCCGGCGCCGGGGCCGCCGGCGGCACGGTGGTCTTCGCTGGCACCGTCGATGGGCTGCGGGCCAGCGACACGCTCACCGGGCGGCACCTGAACGACCGGGCCGCCCTGAAGCCATCGGTGCGGACGCCGTCGGGTGCGCTGGAGGTGCGCGGCGCGCGCGCGCACAACCTGCGGGACGTCGACGTCGACATCCCGCTCGGCGTGCTGGTGGTGGTGACCGGCGTGGCCGGGTCGGGCAAGAGCTCGCTGATCTGCGGATCGGTGTGTGGCCGGGGCGGGGTGGTGTCGGTCGACCAGACCCCGATCCGCGGCTCGCGGCGGAGCAACCCGGCGACGTACACCGGGCTGCTCGACCCGATCCGCACGGCGTTCGCGAAGGCCAACGGCGTGAAGCCCGCCCTGTTCAGCGCCAACTCCGAGGGCGCCTGCCCCAACTGCAACGGCGCCGGTGTCATCTACACCGACCTGGCGATGATGGCCGGCGTCGCCACCACCTGCGAGGAGTGCGAGGGCCGGCGTTTCCAGCCGTCGGTGCTGGGCTACCGGCTCGGCGGGCGCAACATCGCCGAGGTGCTCGACCTGTCGGTTGAAGCTGCGGTCGGCTTCTTTGGCGTCGGCGAGGCGCGCACGCCGGCCGCGCACGCGATCCTGCGGCGCATGGCCGATGTGGGCCTCGGCTACCAGCGGCTTGGCCAGCCGCTCCCCACGCTGTCGGGCGGCGAGCGGCAGCGGCTCAAGCTCGCGACGCACATGGGCACCGACGGCGGCGTCTACGTGCTCGACGAGCCGACTACCGGGCTGCACCTGGCCGACCTCGCGCAGCTGCTCGGGCTGCTGGACCGACTGGTCGACACTGGCAAGTCGGTCATCGTGATCGAGCACCACTTGGCGGTGATGGCCCACGCCGACTGGATCATCGACCTCGGGCCGGGCGCGGGCCACGACGGCGGGCGGATCGTGTTCGAAGGCACCCCGTCCGACCTGGTGGCGGCGAGGTCGACCCTGACCGGCGAGCACCTGGCGGCATTCGTCGGTAGCCGCCCGAAGGTAGCCACATCTTATGGTGGACCCCTTTGTCAAGACACTAAAGCGAGCAGTTTTCCGTTCGGGTGC
>JBAXES010000603.1:0-3127 GCA_037140315.1 Chloroflexales bacterium | reverse complement strand
AGGGAGTCGCTGCTCGGCAGGCGCTCCAGCCACAGCCTGACGGCGGCGGAGTCGCCCGAGAGCGCGGCGACCAGGGCAGCGCCGGCGGCGGCGGTGGCGTCATCGGCGGCGACGCGGGCCTGCTGCGCAATCGTGTGGGCGGTGGCAAACTGGGCCCCGGCCGCCGCGAGGTTGCCCTCTGCCAGCTCCAGGTCGGCCAGGCTCAGGCGGATGATCGCCTCCTCGCGGCGGCGCGAGGACTCCTGCGCCAGGGGCAGGGCGCTGGTCAGGGCGCTGCGCGTCTCGGCCAGCCGCCCCTCGAAGAAGGCGAGCATCGCGATATTGTTGAGGGTCATCGCGCGCCGGCCGCCGTCGCCGCAGATCTGCCAGCAGGCGTCGGCCCGCTGGAGCGCGCGCAGGGCCTCGCCGAGGTCGCCCTTGACGGCGTAGCCGTAGCCGAGCAGATCGTAGATGATGGCGAGGTCATCGGGGCTGGGGCTAGGTGCGAGGCTGCTCTCAAGCGCGGCGCGCAGCAGATCGACCCCGCGCTGCACCTGGCCGTCGAGGATGGCGAGCCGGCCAGCGGTGTAGGCGGCGGACTGGCGCAGCCGGGGCGGCAGATCCTCGGCGGGCGGGACCCCGCGCAGGGTGGCGCGGGCCTCAGCCAGCGCGCCCTGGATCGCCAGCAGATCGGTGTGCAGGATGCGCGCCTCCCAGATCAGCTCCTGGCCCCCGGTCAGCTCAGCCAGGTTGAGGTCGAGGTAGGCCCGCTCCCAGAGCGCCAGGTCGCCATAGAGCCGGGCGCGCACCAGCAGCATGTCGGCGGGCAGGCCGTAGGGCTGGCGGATGCGGTCGGCCTGGGCGTGGAGGGTGTCGAGGCAGCGCAGCAGGGTGGCCTGCTGGGAGCGCTGGCGGTAGCGCGGGGCCGCGCTGCGGATCAGGTCGGCGGCCCGCTCCTGCGCGCCGGCGGCGCAGAGGCATGCCACGGCCCGCTCCAGCTCGTGCTCGCCGACATAGATGTCGGCGGCCCGCTCCAGCATCGCCCGCTCGCGGCCCACATCGCGGGCCAGCCGGGCGCGCAGAAAGTCGCGGAAGAGGCTGTGGTAGCTGAGCCAGCCGCCCCGGCGCGAGAGGAACAGCCCCCGGCTAAGCAGGTCGTCCAGCAGCACCGCCGAGTCGCCGCGCTGGCAGAGCGCGTTACAGCGCTGCGGGGACAGATCGTCCAGCACGCTCGTCTCCTCAAGGAAGCGCTGGTGGTCGGGCGGCAGCGGCGTGATGATCTGCTCGGCGAAGAAGGCGTAGACCTGGCCGGTGTCATCGCCGAGCGAGATCGGCCCGCCGAGCTGCGCCTGACGCACGGCGCTGCCCAGGGCCAGCACGATCCCGACGACCCAGCCGTTGTAGCGCCGGGCCAGATCGTCGGCGACGGCCCCCGGCAGCGCGACGGCGTAGGCCTGGCCGAGGCGCATCACATCGTCGGATCCCCACTGGAGGGCCAGGTAGTCGAGCACGGCGACGCGCTGCTGGGCGACCTGGCGGATGAGGCCGGGGATGCGCTTCGGCAGGGTGCGCGAGGCGATCACCAGGTGGCACGACTGCGCGTAGTCGATCAGCGTGGCCAGGAAGTCCATCACGCCGGCAAAGAGCTCGGGGTTGGACGCCGTATCGAGGTCGTCGATCAGATGGACATCGTCGAGGATCAGGGCGAAGGGCCGCCGGGCGTCGGCGATCTGGGCGGCGCACTCGCGGAGGAAGAGGGCCAGATCGCCGAGGCGCACATGCGGCAGCCGGCGCGCCAGGTCGGCGGCGCCCGGCACAAGCCGATCGACCGCCGCCAGCAGGTAGGCGGCGAACTGGTAGGGGTCGCGGTCGGCGACGTCCAGGCTGTACCAGGCGACCGGCAGCGCGGCAGACTGCGCCCACTGGGCGAGCATCGTCGTCTTGCCCCAGCCGGCCGGCGCGACGAGGATCGTGGCGCGGTGACAGCCGATCAGCTGATCGAGCTGCGCCAGCGGATCGTGGCGCGCGACGGTGGCGCGGGAGGCTGCTGGGACGAGCAATTTCTGCGGGAAGCGGATCATTGGTGCGCTGACCTATCCGAGCCCTGCTATGAGCTACAAAGTGTAGCCCATAGAGCCTCATCAACGTCACCTCTCGGTGGGGGTATAGTGTTGTTGCCCACAACAAAAACCCAACAAAAAGCAGGTCTGGGGCGCAGCCCCAGAGGCGTTGACGTGGCCCTATGTATGTAGCATACTCTACAATTGACGAGCCACCAAGCGCCATGTTATATTGGGATATATCTGCGATGAGGCCCGCAACGCGCCGAACGACCGGCTGATGGCTTCTACGTTCGCTCCAACCCCTGGGGCATGCGTAGGGGTCTTTTTGTTGAGCGGAAAGGACCATATGTGCAGGCACGACCAGAGGGCGGGCGGCGGGCGGCGGCGCGGGCATGGCGGAGGCGCCCGATGCTAAACATGCTTGTGGTGGCGGTTGGCGCGGCCGTCGGCGCCAACCTGCGCTACCTGATCTCCACGTGGGCGGCGCAGCGCTTCGGCAGCGGGTTCCCCTACGGCACCCTGCTGATCAACGTCACCGGCTGCCTGGTGATCGGCATCGTGCTGACCCTGGCCGCCACAAAGATCACCCTCAGCGAGCCGCTGCGCCTGCTAGTCGTCACCGGGCTGTTGGGCGGATACACCACCTTCTCAAGCTTCGGCTACGAGGCGTTCGCGCTGATCGGCGGCGGCAACTGGGCGGGGGCCGCGATCTACCTGGCCGGCAGCCTCAGCCTGGGCCTCGGCGCCGTCTTCCTGGGCGCCGGGCTGGTGCGGCTCCTCGGCGGATAATTGACAGCCCGTCGGCCTTAGGCTATACTCAGCCCGCCAAGTTAACGAGAACTTAATAGCATCAGCAAGCGGCGCAGCTTTATGAGGGATGCCCCCTCGTTTCAAGGCCCTGCTGCCACGTGCGATATTTCTGCGCGGGGGGTGACGGAGGGTTCCGCCGCCAACCGCGTGTTGTCATTCCCGGTCGTTTGCAGATTCCCCAGAGGAGTATCATGAAGCGCGTACTCACCCGTTGGCCCGCCCTGCTGATCCTGGCCCTCGGCACCCTCCTCGCCGCCTGTGGCGGCGCGCCGACC
>JBAXES010000602.1:0-3135 GCA_037140315.1 Chloroflexales bacterium | reverse complement strand
CTTGAGGGCGTCAGCGACCTCACCTCGATCGACCCGGCCAAGCCTCAGGATGCGCCCGCGATCACAGTGATCAACAACGTGTTCGGCGGCCTGGTCAAGCTCAACGAGAAGCTCGAGGTTGTGCCCGACGGCGCCTCCTCCTGGCAGGTCAGCGCCGACGGGAAGACCTACACCTTCACGATCCGCGAGGGCCTCAGCTTCGCCGACGGCACCCCGGTCACCGCCGAGGACTTCGTCTACTCGATCAACCGGGCCCTCGCGCCGGACACCGCCTCGTACGGCGCGCCCTTCCAGCTGAGCCACATCGTCGGCGCCCAGGACGTGGTCGACGGCAAGGCCAAGGCGGCCTCGGGCGTGAAGGCCAGCGACCCGCGCACCCTGGTGATCAGCCTCGACGCGCCCCTGGCCTACTTCCTCGCCCAGCTGACCTTCCCCTACACCTATGTGGTGCCGAAGGCCCTGGTCGAGGGCGGCAAGGGCTGGGAGGAAAAGGCCTACGGCACCGGGCCGTTCACCGTGGCCGAGTGGAAGCACGGCCAGTCGATCAAGCTCGTGCCCAACGCGCACTACTGGGGCGGCAAGCCGGGCATCGCCGGTATCCTGCACACCTTCAACAAGGACAGCGAGACCGCCTACCAGCTCTACCAGACCGGCGAGCTAGACATTATGGGCAGCCAGCAGAACCCGGTGCCCTCGGCCCACATCGCCGAGGTGCAGGGCCTGCCCGACTTCCACACGGCGGCCTCCCTCGCCACGCGCTACGTCGGCTTCAACGACCTCAAGCCGCCCTTCGACAACGTGGACCTGCGGCGGGCCTTCGCCCTGGGCGTCGACAAAAAGACCCTGGCCGAGCAGGTGCTGGGCGGCGCGGTGGTGCCGGCCGAGCGCATCCTGCCCGCCGGGCTGATGGGCACGCAGCTGCCGATCACGCCCCTGGCCTTCGACGCGGCCGCCGCGAAGGCGGCCCTGGCCAAGGCCGGCTTCGCCGACGGCAAGGGGCTGCCGACGATCACCCTGGCCTACGGCCAGGAGGGCGACAACGAAATCGTGGCCCAGGCCCTCCAGGGCCTCTGGAAACAGAGCCTCGGCGTCACCGTCAACCTCCAGTCCTACGAGCTGGCGACCTTCAGCAAGAACCTCGACACCACCTTCTACACGCCCACCGAGGGCCTGCAGCTCTACCTGAGCATCTGGGGCGCCGACTACCCCGACCCGCAGAACTTCATCTCGCAGCAGCTGCACAGCAACACGTCTAACAACAACGGCCACTTCTCGGACGCCGGGCTCGACAAGCTGACCGATGAGGCCGACCAGCTCGGCGGGCAGGCCGACCAGCAGCGCCGGCTGCAGCTCTACAACCAGGCCGAGCAGATCGCGATCGACAAGGTCGGCTGGCTGCCGCTCTACTACCCCAAGTTCCAGGTGCTGCTGCGCCCGCGCGTGCAGGGCATCGCGGTCACGCCCAGCGGGCTGATCATCCCCGACTGGACCAAGGTATCGCTGACGTAGGGGCGTATCGCGATACGCCCCTACGTCTGGGGCTGCGCCCCAAACCCGCTTTGTATGGAGTTTTGTGCCTGGCAGGCACATGGCGCACTGATGGTGCTGCGGCGCGGCTACGCCGCGCCGCAGCACCATCAGTGGATTTCGTGGGAGAGCTTCGCTCTCCCACACCCTCACCGGCGGTGCAATGGCACAATTCCTGTCCCGGCGGGCGCTGAGCCTGATCTTCGTGCTCTTCAGCCTGACCTTCCTCACCTTCATGATCGGCCGGCTGGTGCCGGGCGATCCGATCCTCGTGCTGATGGGGCCGCGGCGCGACCCGGCCACCTACGCCCGGCTGCGCCACCTCTACGGCCTCGACCGCTCGCTGATCGCCCAGTACATCGGCTACGCGGGCGGGCTGCTGCGCGGCGACTTCGGGCTGTCGTTCCGCTACGAGGGCCGCCCGGTGCGCGAGCTGATCGCCCAGGGTGTGCCGATCTCGCTGCTGGTGGGCGGGCTGGCCCTGGCCCTGAGCGTGCTGGTGGGCGTGCCCCTGGGCATGCTCGCCGCCCTGCGCCAGAACGGCCCGCTGGATCGCGGCATCGTCGGGCTGACCCTGGCCTTCTACGCGGTGCCCAGCTTCGTGCTGATCCCGCTGATCTGGGCGCTGAACCTGCTCGCCTACCGCGCCGGCTGGCCGAGCCTGCCCCAGGCCGGGTGGGGCCGACCCGAGCACCTGGTGCTGCCCACCCTGGTGCTGGCGGCGGCCAACATCGGCTACATCACCCGGCTGATGCGCTCCTCGGCCCTGGAGGTGCTGCGCGACGACTACGTGCGCACGGCGCGGGCCAAGGGCCTGCGCGAGCGCACGGTGGTGCTGCGCCACGTGCTGCGCAACGCCATCCTGCCCGTGCTGACCCTGCTCGGCCCCGCGACGGCCTTTCTGGTCACGGGGGCCTTTGTGGTCGAGAACCTGTTCAACATCCCCGGCGTCGGCCGGATCTCGATCGAGGCGATCGGCCAGCGCGACTACCCGGTCATCCAGGGCACCACGATCATCCTCGGGGTGACGGTGGTGATCATGAACACGCTCACCGACATGCTCTACCGGGTGTTCGACCCGCGGATCGAGCTCAGCGAATAATCCTATTTTTTGCTGGGCGTGGGCGGCTTCGCCGCCCACGCCCAGCAAAAAAATAATGTGGGGCGGCTTCGCCGCCCCACACCCCACCGTGAGGTGATCTTGCCGCAGCGCTTTGCCCTCGGCCCCTGGGGCCGGCTCCTGCGCAGCCCGCTCGGCGCGCTGAGCCTGGCTGCCCTGGCGCTGCTGACCCTCGCCGCCCTGGCCGGCCCGCTGGTCTACCCGCTCGACCCGACGACGCCGGACTTCCGGGCGATCAACGCGGTGCCGAGCCTGGCCCACCCGCTCGGCTCCGACCGGCTGGGCCGCGACACGCTGGCCCGCCTGCTCTCGGGGGTGCGCATCTCGCTCCTGGTGGCCCTGGTGGTCGAGGCGATCAACATCGTGCTCGGGGCCAGCCTCGGCCTGCTGGCCGGCTTCTTCGGCGGCTGGGCTGACGCGCTGATCTCGCGGCTGGCCGATATGCTCTTCGCCTTCCCCGGCCTGCTCCTGGCCATCCTGGTGGCCGC
>JBAXES010000601.1:0-3137 GCA_037140315.1 Chloroflexales bacterium | reverse complement strand
GTCTTTTAGAGCTAGGTTCCGACAGCATGCCCGTCGTGGACTCAGAGGGCCGATTGTTGGGTATAATAGCGCGCGGCGGCCTGATCCGGGCCCTCCTCCAACAGAGCGATTAGTCGCGGCCCGCTGTGGCCGTCTAAGCGGTGCATGTCCACGGCGACATCACCACCACCACGATACCAGCATGCAGAAGTCTTTTATGATCACCGGCGGCGCCGGGTTCCTCGGCATTAACCTCGTGCGCCACCTTCTGGCGAATGGACATAAGGTTCGTACCCTCGATATCGCCCCCTTCGACTACCCCGAGCGCGCCCAGGTTGACGCCCAGACCGGCGACATCCGCGACCGCGCCGCCGTCGACCGGGCGATGCAGGGCATCGATATCGTTATCCATACCGCCGACGCCCTGCCGCTCTACACGCCCGCCGACATCTTCTCCACCGATATCGACGGCACCCGCAACGTGCTCCAGTCGGCCCTTGAGCATAAGGTCGAGCGGCTCATCCACGTCTCGTCCACGGCGGTCTACGGCATCCCCGACCACCACCCCCTCGTTGAGGGGGATAAGCTCGACGGCGTCGGCCCCTACGGCGAGGCCAAGGTGCGCGCCGAGCAGATCTGCGCCGACTACCGCAAGAGGGACATGTGCGTCAGCATCCTGCGGCCCAAGTCGTTCATCGGCCCCGAGCGCCTCGGCATCTTCGCCCTGCTCTACGACTGGGCCAAGGACGGCAAGAATTTCCCGCTCCCCGGCAACGGCAAGAATCGTTACCAGCTCCTCGATGTCGGCGATCTCTGCGATGCGATCTACCTCTGTGCCACCCTTGACCGCGAGAAGGTCAACGACACCTTCAATATCGGTGCCAAGCTGTTCACGACGATCAAAGAGGACTTCCAGGCGGTGCTCGACTACGCCGGCAAGGGCAAGAAGATCATCACCTTCCCGTCTGGCCCGATGGTGCTGGCCCTCACTGTACTCTCGGCGCTCAAGCTCTCCCCAGTCTACAAGTGGGCCTACGGCACCGTCACCGAGGACTCCTTCGTCTCTGTGGAGAAGGCTGAGCGCATCCTGGGCTTCGCGCCGAACTACTCGAACAAAGACTCCCTGATTCGCAACTACCAGTGGTACGTGGCCCACGAGGCTGACTTTAAGGGTGCCACCGGCGTCTCCCACCGCGTCCCCTGGAGCCAGGGCATCCTCAAGCTGGCCAAGGTCTTCTTCTAGCCCCAGTGGGGGTGTGGCGCGGCGTAGCCGCCCCACGGTTCTTTTCTTGTTGGGGTTGGGCGGCTTCGCCGCCCAACCCCAACAAGAAAAGAACCTCAAGCATATCGGCTGACGATCAGCTTAATCAGCTCGCTTGTCGAGCGCCCATCGGCGTAGGGCAGCAGGCGCACCGCGCCGCCGTAGGCCAGCACTGCGCGCGCCTCGGGCAGGCGGCCCAGATCAGGCGGGCCGCCCTCGCCGATCGCGTAGTCGCCGCCCTTGACGTAGATCTCCGGGCGCAGCGCCTCCACCACCCCCTCGGCCGTCGGCGCCGCGAAGATGGTCACATAGTCGACGCAGCGCAGCGCCGACAGGAGCGCCGCCCGGTCGCCCTCGGGGGTGAGCGGGCGTAGCGGCCCCTTGATCGCCCGCACCGAGGCGTCGCTATTCAGCGCCACCACCAGCAGGTCGCCCAGGGCGCGGGCGTGCTGCAGGTAGCCCACATGCCCGGCGTGGAGCAGGTCGAACACTCCGTTCGTCAGCACGAGGCGCAGGCCGCGCGCGCGCCAGGACTTGCGCAGGGCCAGCAGGTCGGGGAGCGGGGTGATCATTATTATTTGATAAAGGGCGATGTGATCACGCTGAGGGGGCCGGTGACGAACGCCACGGCGAAGGTGCTGGCGTAGCAGATCGGCGCCGCCTCGATGGCGATCCAGCTGCCGGCAAAGGCGGCGACTGTGGCGGCGGCGAGCAGGAATACCGTGGTCAGCGGGAAGGTCTGGGCGGCGGCGAGCCAGAGGCCGTGCCGCCAGTTGCCGCGGCGCACCCGCTCGCCGTAGAAGCGCCCGATCGTCGTGCCTGCTGCCGCGATCAGTGTCCAGAGGAAGGCGGCGGTAAAGATCTCCCATGCCCGTTGCGGCGCGGCCCAGTGGAACGCCGAACCCCCCGCTAGGCCGAGGGCGGCGCTGATGGCCAGGGCGGTCAGAAATATGGGCGAGATGCGGCTCATGGTCGATCCTGCTGATGAGCGGCGAGCCGCTCGTACTCATCACGTGAGATAAATTCGCCGCCCTCGATCGTCCGCCCCCGCTCACGCCGGTTCCGGTCGAAGCTCATGTCAGCCTGCATCAGGCGGAAGCACGTCGAGTCCATAATCTCCTTGTGCAGTGTGTATCCGGCCACATCGTCGTTGCCATACTCGACAGCCAGATCGTTATACACATGAATTCGCACATGCACTGGTGCGCCACAGCGCCCGCAGCGCACGTACAGGTGTAGTATATGATCGGCAGGGGCGGTTTTACTGCCGCCGAACAGTCGTCGTAAAAAATCCATTGACGCGCTCCTAGGAACAAGCCGCGATAGCCACGATCATACACGGAGCGTCCTGCATACGCAAGTCTTGACTATTTGCAAGAACCGCCGCCCTATGCTAGAATACGCGGGCTGAGTTCGCTCAGCACGTTTTGTGTGTACTGCCGGCGTAGCTCAATTGGCAGAGCAACGGTTTTGTAAACCGTAGGTTCAGGGTTCAATTCCCTGCGTCGGCTCCAGGTCTGTGGGTCGGTTCCGGAGCGGTCAAACGGGGCAGACTGTAAATCTGTTGGTTAACACCTTCGCAGGTTCGAATCCTGCCCGGCCCACCAAAAATGCAGCATGCAGGATGGCGGAATAGCGATTTTGCATGTTGCAGTGAACACGCCTACGTAGCTCAGTTGGTAGAGCACGTCTTTGGTAAAGACGAGGTCACGAGTTCAAGTCTCGTCGTAGGCTCCAGATGTGAGGATAGCGGGGTGATCGCAGTACTCCGCCCAATTGCTCGTGCCGGTTTTGCCGGCACGAGCGGCGCGTTTTATTGCGCTTTCCAAGGAGACAGGAGTTTATGGCGAAGCAGAAATTCGAGCGCACGAAGCCGCATATCAACGTCGGGACGATC
>JBAXES010000600.1:0-3139 GCA_037140315.1 Chloroflexales bacterium | reverse complement strand
CAATGAGGCCGAGGACAAGGGCCGCCGCCGAAGCCGCCGCGACCGCCGCGGCCCTTGTCCTCGGCCTCATTGACGCGAAGCGGGCGGCCATCAACCTCCTGGCCGTCGGTCGCGCGGATCACAGCCGACACGTCGTCAACGTCGATCTCGACGAAGCCGAAGCCGCGCGAGCGGCCCGTGTCGCGGTCGTTGATCACGCGGGCGCTCTGCACGTCGCCGTGGGGGGCGAAGATCCGCTCGAGCTCGGCGTCGCCAACGCTCCAGGGGAGGTTGCCAACAAACAGCTTAACCAGCATCTAACATTCTCCTCTGCGCGCTGCGCAGACGATGTGGCCGGCGGCTACATAACCCGCCAACCTGCGTAAGTCACCATCCCGTTCAGCCGGCACCTAGCGATAAACCAGGTGTCTCGCTCCGGCGATCCACAACGTACATCCTTCGAGCGAAGAGGTTCTGTCGAGCGACCAGGGGACTGACGGGAGTCTCTGATGCGGGTCTCGCAGTGTTACGTTGAGCAAACGTGGATATCATAGCACATTCTCACGAACATGCAAGCCCCATATTCTGATCAGTGTCCCTGGGCGCAGCTTAGTGCATCACGCTTAGGGCTGCCGCCCTGAAAACCGGCATTGCCTTGCGGAAATGTGTCAGCAATAACACCGCGCGCGGTGTTATTGCTGATGCAGCGTCACCCCCCGGTGGGGGCGTGGGAGCGTAGCCGCAGGGACGTTGCACGCGCCCTGCTGCGGCCCCAGGCCCCACCGGGAGGTGCTACGATTCACGGTATGATTAGGCCATAAGACGAGGCTTCAGCCTACGTTACAGTTCAGGCAATAGCACTGCATCAGGATGCGGTATTTCTGTCCCCTGTTCCCTGTCCCCTTGTCTAAGCGCGTAGCCTATTACCCCAGGAGGATCGTGGGGCCGCCCCGCGAGCAGTATGCAGCAGAGCCGAGCCCACCCCCCATCCCGACCAGCCTTCGCCATCGCCGCGCCATGGGTCTTCGTGCTCCTCTGGAGCACCGGGTTCATCGGGGCTCGCTATGGGCTGCCCTATATCGAGCCGTTCACCTTCCTGCTCATCCGCTTCGTGATCGCGGCGGGCCTGCTGGCCGCCTTCTCGCTGGCCCTGCGCGTCCCCTGGCCGCAGCCCCGGCAGATCGGCCATATCGCCGTGGTCGGCCTGCTGCTCCACGCGGGCTACCTGGGCGGGGTCTTCTTCGCGATTGACCACGGCATGTCGGCGGGGATCTCATCGCTGATCGTCAGCCTGCAGCCGATCCTCTCGGCGGTGATCGCCCAGCTGGCCCTGCGCGAGCCGGTGGCCGGGCGTCAGTGGGTTGGCCTGGCCCTCGGATTCGCGGGGGCCGGCATGGTGATCGCTGAGAAGCTCTTTGCGCCAGGGGCCGCCGCCGCCACGATCACCGGGGCGACCCTGACGGCCGCACTGATCGCCCTGCTCAGCACGACGGCCGGGACGCTCTACCAGAAGCGCTTCGGCGGCTCGATGCCGCTCACCACCGGCACCTGTGTGCAGTACCTCGTCGCCGCCGCTGTGATGCTGGTGGGCTCTTTCGCCTTCGAGCAGCGCGCGATCACCTGGGCGCCGCAGCTCTTCTTCGCCCTGGGCTGGCTGGTGCTCGTGCTCTCGATCGGCGCGATCCTGCTGCTGATGATGCTCATCCGGGTCAGCTCGTCCGCCCGCGTCACCAGCCTGTTTTACCTGGTGCCGCCGGCCACCGCCCTTGAGGCGTACCTGGTCTTTGGCGAGCAGTTTGGCCCGCTGGCCCTGGGCGGGCTGGCCCTGGCCTCGGTGGGTGTGGCCCTGGTAGTCGCGCCGACATCGTAGGGGGGTGTCGCGATGAACGAAGAGACCCTGCGCGCCCTGCTGGAGTCCATCCGCGCGGGCCAGACCGATATCGACGCCGCGCTCGACCGGCTGCGCCGGCTGCCCTTTGACGACCTGGGCTTCGCCCACCTAGACTCGCACCGCGCTCTGCGCGCGGGCTTCCCCGAGGTGGTGCTCTGCGCCGGCAAGCGCACCGAGCATGTAGTGGCGATTATGGCCCGCCTGGCCGAGGGGCCGGGGCCGATCCTGGCCACCCGCGCCGCGCCCGAGGTCTACGCGGCGGTGCGGGCGGCCCTCCCTGCGGCCCGCTACCACGATCTGGCCCGCGCCATCGTCTACGAGCCGACGCCGCTGCCGCGTCGGCCCGGCCGCATCCTGGTGATCTCGGCAGGCACTGCCGACCTGCCGGTGGCCGAGGAGGCCGCCGTCACCGCCGAGGTGATGGGCAACGTCGTGGAGCGGCTCTACGATGTGGGCGTGGCCGGGCTGCACCGGCTGCTCGGCCACCTGGAGCAGGTGATGTCGGCCGATGTGCTGATCGTGGTGGCTGGCATGGAGGGCGCCCTGCCCAGCGTGGTGGGCGGCCTGGTGCGCCGCCCGGTGATCGCGGTGCCCACCAGCGTCGGCTACGGGGCCAGCTTCGGCGGCCTGGCCGCGCTGCTCGGCATGCTCAACAGCTGCGCCGCCGGCATCACCGTAGTGAATATCGACAATGGCTTCGGCGCCGGCTTCGCCGCCAGCCTGATCAACACGCGCCCTGCGGCGGGCACCTGAGCGCGCCTGCGGCAGCGCGGTACTTATGATCTTATGTCTTTGCGCAGTGCTGCCGCCGGCAACACTGCGCAAAGACATAAGATCATCACTGAGGAGGACTCTGATGACCCAGGCCGATAGCGATCTGGAGCGAGCCTACGCCCGCCTGCGGGCGATCCTGGCCGAGATGGGCAGTGTGGCGATCGGCATGTCCGGCGGGGTAGACAGCGTGCTGCTGGCCAAGGTGGCCCACGACGTGCTCGGCGAGCGCGCCCTGGCCGTCACCGCCGACTCGCCCTCGCTGCCCCGCCGCGAGCTGCGCGAGGCCGAGGAGCTCGCCCGCCTGGCCGGCATCCGCCACCTTGTGGTGCCCACCGCCGAGGTGGCCGACTCCTACCGGCGCCGCGCCGAGAGTTCGGTGGGTTTGATCATCTCCGAGGGCACCGTGGTGCAGCGCCCGGCTTCGTCCAACGACCCGAACGTTCCGCGCTTCTGGGGCGACGACGCGCTGCCGGCCTGGAAGAAGGTGATCGACAG
>JBAXES010000599.1:0-3165 GCA_037140315.1 Chloroflexales bacterium | reverse complement strand
CGGCGGCAGGGGGCAGCCGCTCGTCAGGTAGCGCTCCCGCGTCGCCTCATCGAGGATAGCGTGCTGGCCGAGGTTGCTCCAGAGCTGCTCAAGATCGCTCAGGCTCATCGTGTGCGGCGAGCGGTGATTCTCTCGTGCGCGGTCGTTGCCCATGGCGGTTCTCCTTCGGTGGTGCGCTGTTATACGATGTCTGACAGTAGACCGCATGGCACGGCCCGAGAGTTCGCCCGGCGAGCTAGCCGATCGGGCTGATCCTGGGCGGCAGAAAGTACCGGTGGGGAGTGGGAGATTTGGCCGGTACGGGGGGCGTATCTTTTATGGCCGCGTGGACGGTTTAGAGCATCCGCGCCTGATCGGTGTGGCGGCTCTGGGCTATCGGCGGCGTATGGCCGCTGGCGATATCTGCCGCGCGCTGTGTGCCCCACGCCCCGTGATACAATATGCGCTAGCCGGTGTCCCATCTCGAATCTGCAATCAGGCCGGGAGACATGTGGAAGAGAACGTGCAGCATCGGGCGGTGCGGCGGCTGGCCTTCGCGGCGGGGTCGCTGGTCCTGCTGCTGATCGTCGGCACGACCGGCTACGCTCTGATTGAGGGCATGAGTCTGATCAACGCCCTCTACATGGTGGTGATCACCATCAGCACAGTGGGCTTCGGTGAGATCCACCCGCTCACCGCAGCGGGACGGCTGTTCACCATTGGCCTGATCGGCTCTGGGGCCGGCCTGGCGGCCTTCACCCTCAGCGGCGCGGCCGAGTTCGTCCTCTCGGGCGAGTGGCAGGAGTACCTGGGCCATCGGAGGCGCTTGCGTATGGTTGAGCAGCTGAGCGGGCACACGATCATCTGCGGCTACGGGCGGATCGGCCGGCACGTCGCCGATGAACTGCACGCCCAGGGCCTGCCGTTTGTGGTGCTCGACCTCGATCCGGTCAGGGTCGAGCGGGTGCGCCACCGCGGCTACCTGGCCCTCCAGGGCAATGCGGCCAACGAGGAAAACCTGCACTCAGTCGGGATCTCGCGCGCCAGCAGCCTGATCTCCACCGCAAACTCCGACGCCGAGAATGTCTTCATCGTCCTGACGGCCCGCAGCATGCGCCCCGACATCGTGATCGTCGCCCGCGCCAACTTTGACGAGTCAGAGGATAAGCTGCTGCGCGCCGGGGCCACGCGGGTGATCCTGCCCTACCGCATCTGCGGCCGCCGCATGGCCACGCTGATCTCCCGGCCCGGCGTGGCCGACTTCCTCGACGAGGTGATGCACGCCAACGACCTGGAGCTGCTGATCGACCAGGTTGTCCTCGGCACCGACTCGCCGCTGGCCGGGCAGACCCTCGGCACCGCCAACCTGCGCTCGCTGCTCGGCATCACCGTCCTCGCCCTCGGTCGGCCCGGCGAGCGCGTGGACATCAGCCCCGGCTCGCATGCGCTGCTTGCCCCCGACAGCTTTCTGATCGCCCTCGGCACCCGCGAGCAGCTCCAGGCCCTGGCCGCCCTCGCCCGCCACGGCTGAGGCGCGAGGAGCGCGTGTGGGCCGGCACACCCGCCCCACACGCGCTCCTCGCGCGCCGGACTGATGCGGCGCAGCCCCAGGGATAGCGCTAAGAGATGCTATAATGTCCGGGTCATCGGGCACCACCAATTTCAATATGAACGCCGCATGCGAGCCAGTTGACCGCCCAATGTTGTCAGGAGCGCCGCCGTGTCTGCTCCGCCACTACTCCCCCTGACCGAGAAGCTAAGCCAGTGCCTGAGCGCCCTGTGCGCGCAGCCCACCGGCACCGGCCACCTCGCCGACCTTCGCTCGGGCGCGGAGGCTGTCGCCGGGCAGCTGCGCGGCATCGGGATGCACGTGCGGGTTGTTCCCACCGCCGGGGCGCCGGTCGTGATGGCCCATCTCGGCGGGCGGGCTGATCGCACGCTGCTGCTCTACCACCACTATGACACCGCCTCGCCCGGCCCCTGGCGCGAGTGGTCTCACGAGCCGCTCCAGCTGGCCGAGCGATCCGGAATCCTCTACGCCCGCGGGGTTGTGGCGGGCAAAGGCCCCCTGGCCGCCCACATCCACGCGGTCCACAGCCTTCTCCATGCCGATGGCGAGCTCCCCTGCGGCGTGACGATCATTGTCGAGGGCCACGGTATGAGCGGGAGCCCGCACTTGGCCGAGGCCCTGGCCGCCCACGGCGACATCCTCCGCGCGGACGCGTGTCTAGCCAGCCAGGGCGAGCGCGACAGCCACGGCAATCCGCTTTGCTACAGCGGCACCAAGGGCCACCTGCAGGTTCGCCTGCACGCCCGCAGCGGCACCTACCCGCTGCCCGCTAGCCTGGCCCCGAGCCTGCGCAACCCGCTCTGGAGGCTCAGTTGGGCGCTCACTAGCATCAAGGGCGACGATGAGGATATCAAGATCGAGGGCTTCTACGACAGCGTCGAGGGGCCGACTCGCGCCGAGAATAACCTGCTGCGCCAGATCGAGATCGACGAGGCCGTCCGCCTGCGGGCGTGGCAGCGCAAGGAGTTCCTCTTTGGCATGAGCGGCCACGCTCTGGTGCGCGCCGAGGCCACCCTGCCCACCTGTAACCTGAGCGCGATCACCTGCGACCCGGCCGGCGACGCCGCGCGCATCCCGGCCTCTGCTGATGCCACCCTCGACTTTCAGCTGGTGCCACATCAGCACCCCGACGCGGTCTTCGCCTTGCTCCAGTCCCACCTCGCCGAGGGCGGATTCGCCGACATCGCCGTCGAGCGCCTGCCCGGCGGCTACCCGCCCGCCTACACGCCGCACGACGCGCCGTTCATCAGCCTGGTCGCTGCGGCGGGCGCGGCAGTTCACGGCACCCCGCTCAGCGCCGCTCCGGCTGGCCCCCTCGCCCTGCCTCTCCAGCTGTTTATCGAGCGCGGCGGCATGGCCGCCGCCACGGTCGGGCTCAGCAGGCCCGACAGCGCCATCCACGGCCCCGACGAGCGTATTCCCATCGAGGACCTCGCCCGCCACGCCCAGCTCCTCGGCGAGATCCTCGCCGCCCTCGCCAGATCGTGACCTGGGGCTGGGGGCGGGCGCGCCGCAGCCGATAAAGCAGATTTGACGCACCCCGACGCGCATGGTACTATGTCGCAGTTGGCCGAGGTAGCTCAGCGGTAGAGCAAACGGCTCATAATCGTTAGGTC
>JBAXES010000598.1:0-3168 GCA_037140315.1 Chloroflexales bacterium | reverse complement strand
GGGCGGTATAGCCTCTATCGGCTGGGACCATAATTGCAGATTGTAGCAACAAGACTATGAGGACGCCTGCGCCAAATCGTATGGGGCCGCCGCCCGGGCAGGTGCGGCGACGCATCGCGCTCCGCCTACCTCTGCCGCAGGTGTCCCTACCGCGGGTGCCCCTGCCGCGCATCTCGGCCACGGCTCTGGCCCTCGGCGCCCTGGTGCTGATCGGCCTGGCGATGCGCCTGTGGTTCCTGGCCGCCAACGACATCGACCCGCGCTTCTCGGCGGCCGACGACGGCGACTACTACCAGCGCGCCCTGCACCTGGCCGTCACCGGCCAGTACATCGACAACTCCTGGCTGATCCGCCCGCCCGGCCACGTCCTTATGTTCGCCGCGCTGCTGCGCGTCGGCATCGCCCTGGGCGACCCGACGGTGGGCATCGCGATGATCCGCGGCGTACACGTGGCGCTCTCGCTGCTGCTCGTCCCGCTCGGCTACGACATGGCCCGCCGCCTGTTCGATGAGCGCGCCGGCCTGATCTTCGCCGCGCTGCTGGCGGTCTGGTTCCCCTTCATCGAGCTGCCGGCGCTCATCCTCAGCGAGCCGCTGTTTATCGCGATGCTCGGCGTACACTGCTGGCTGCTGGTGCGCTGGCGCGACAGCTACCGCGCCGGCGGGCTGAGCGCCCCGTGGCTGGCGGCGGCCGGCGTGGCCCTGGCGGTGGCCTCGCTGGCCCGCTCGCCAGCGCTCTACGCGGCGGCGTTTGTGGTCGGGCTTGTGGCGGTGGAGGCGTGGCAGCGGCTGCACTATCGCCTCCGGCCGCCGACGGGCGTCTGGCTCAAGCGTATGGACATGGACGCGGGGTGGTCGGTGAGCGGCCGGCAGCCGAACCGCTTCGCCGCGCGGGCGACGGCGCTCGACGGCTGGTGGTCGAAGCTGCTCCGCCGCTGGCTGCCGGCGCTGATCGTGGCGTCCCTGACCTTCCTCATCCCCTTCGCCCTGACCATCGCCCCCTGGACGATCCGCAACTATGTGACGTACCACCGGCTGATCCTGATCGACACGCTCGGGCCGGTGAATATGTGGATGGCCATGAGCGACTCGGTGAACGCGGGCCGTGGCGAGAACGAGGCCAAGGCGATCCTGGCGGCGATCCCGCAGCAGGAGCGCCAGGACTTTGTGAGCGCCGACATCGCCCGGATCGTCCGCGATGAGCCCTGGCGCCTGGTGCGCAACTTCTGGCCGAACTTCATCCATATCTGGAAGGCCCAGTTCACCGAGGACTTCTTCGTGAAGGTGAGCTTCTTCACCCGGCCGCTGCGCGAGATCTGGCCGATGGGCGTCTTGGGCGACGTGCTCTGGCTGATCTTCACCCCGGCGAGCCTGGTGGCCCTGGCATCGCGCCCGAGCGAGGGCGGTTTCCGCCTGCTGGCGATCGGCTGGATCGCCTACGCCTGCCTGACGGTGATGCTCATCCACGTCGAGCCGCGCTACCTGCTGCCGATCTGGTACCTGATGGGGCTCTACGGGGCCGCCGCCCTGTCCTGGCTCTGGGGCTGGCTGGGGCTGCGCGGCCGCGACCGCGCGGACGGGGCGCGCGACCTGGCGCGCTCGCCGTGGGGCCTGGCCGGGCTGGCGCTGGCGCTGGCGATGGCCTGGCAGATCTTCAGCTACCGCGACTACCCGCAGATTATCGCCCAGGGCGTGCAGCGCGAGATCCGCCGCGCGGCCGGGGCGCGGGCCTACGCTGCGAAGGACTACCCGGCGGCGATCCGCGAGTACGAGGCCATGCTGGCGGCCCAGCCCGACTTTGTGGACGGGCGCACCGAGCTGGCGCGGATCTACCTCGACCTGGGGCGCTACGACGAGGGCTGGGCCACCCTGGCGGACCGGCCGACCCACCGGGCCGATGTGATCCGCGGGGCCCTGGCCCGCGCCCAGCACGAGGACGAGGTGGCCCGCACCTACTTTGAGGACGCCGAGCAGCGCGCCGGGGAGAATGTGCAGAAGCTGACCCTGGCCTGGCTGAACCCGGCCCCGGCCAGCAGCCTTGTGATCGGCGACGGCCTGGACTTCGGCTACCTGGACGGATTCTCCTTCGGCGAGGACCTGCCGCCGCAGCCGGACGGGGCGGCGGCGAGCTACCGCTGGCTGGAGGGCAACGGCGTGATCGTGCTGCCGCTGCCGGCTCCGCTGCGGGCGGGGAGCGTGCTCAGCCTGCGCATGGCCGGGGTGACGCCCGGCGCCACCCAGCTGACGCTGGAGGTGGGCGGGGCGCGGATCGGCATCCCGGTGGCGGGCGGGCAGTGGCGCACCTACCGGGTGGCGGTGCCCGAGGGCCTGGCGGGCCAGAGCCGGATCGAGCTGCGCCTGCACGCGCCGACCTTCATCCCGCTCCAGCTGAACCCGCAGAGCACGGACGCGCGCCAGCTGAGCCTGATGATCAGCCGGGTATCAGTGGAGTAATCTTTGAGTACTGAGCTTATCGAGCCGACGCCCCCGGCCTACCCCTTCACCGTCACGGTGGTCATCCCAGCCTACAACGAGGCCCACGGCATCGCGGCGGTGGTCGGCCGGGTGCGCGCGGCCCTGCCCGCCGCCGAGATCATGGTGGTGGACGACTGTAGCCGCGACGATACCGCCGCCCAGGCGCTGGCCGCCGGCGCCCGCGTCGAGCGCCACCCGATGAACCGGGGCAACGGCGCCGCCGTGAAGACCGGCATCCGCCGGGCCACCGGCGACGTGGTGCTGCTGATGGACGCAGATGGCCAGATGGACCCGCGCTATATCCCGGCCATCCTCGGCAAGCTGGCCGAGGGCTTCGATATGGTGGTGGGTGCCCGCTCGCGCGACACCCAGGGCGACAATATCGCCCGCCGGCTCGGCAACCAGGCCCTCGACGCCCTCGGCGGCTACCTGGTGGAGGCGCCGGTGCTCGACCTGACCAGCGGCTACCGGGCGATGCGCCGGGCTGTGATCATGGAGTTTATCCACCTGCTGCCCAACCGCTACTCCTACCCCACCACCAGCACCCTGGCCCTGCTCAAGGGCGGCTACAGCGTGGCCTACGTGCCGATCCAGGGCCAGCGCCGCCAGGGCGGCCAGAGCGGCCAGCGGCTGCTGAAGAACGGCGTGCGCTTCGGCCTGATCATCCTGCGCATCGTCTCGCTCTTCGCCCCGC
>JBAXES010000597.1:0-3179 GCA_037140315.1 Chloroflexales bacterium | reverse complement strand
GCCCGCAGGTGCCATGATCGTCTCGTGGTATTCGAGCGAGATCTGCTCAAGCACGATCGCGGCCACCGTCGGCGTACTCGCCCGCAGAAATGACTCGGTGTTGCCCGCGCAATCCTGGAACTCTAGCCATACCACCGGCAACCGGGGTGCCGTCTCCAGCGCGCGCGCGATCTTTGGCGCGTAGGCCTCCGGCAGGGCCAGCGTAGCGGTGAGTACACCGCAGAATGTGAGAAACTGGCGGCGTGAGATGCCCCGTGCGGCAAGTCGCGCCTCAAGGCTGGGCGCATCGGTGGGCATAGGCGTCCTCCTGCAGGTTGCTCCACGCTCGACGTGGTATGGGATTTAACTTTTAGGGGGCTATTTTTTTGAGTGTAGCATCCGCAGGAAGTGACTATAGTTAAAAGCTATATACATATATGTACAGTAATCATAACCTACGATTCACACGCGCACCTCACGGTGGCGGGGCCTGGGGACAGCTTCGCCAGCCACCACCACAAAGCGTGACCTGAGGCACCGTCGCAGGCGCGCCTACTCCTTCCAGAGTGGCCCGGGCAGATGATCGTCACCCAAGAGGTGCTCGAAGAGCAGCGGGGGGAGCGGCTCGCTGTAGTAGAAGCCCTGGATCATATCGCAGCCGATGCTGTGGAGGAAGTCGCGCTGAGAGCGCATCTCCACGCCCTCAGCCACCACCTGCATGCCCAAGTGGTGGGCCAGATTCACGATCGAGTTAACGATCGCCCGCCCGCTATCCTCACGCTCAGTGCCGAGATCGGACACGAAGGCGCGGTCGATCTTCAAGATACTGATCGGCAGGCGCCGCAGGTAGTCGAGCGACGAGTAGCCCTTGCCGAAGTCATCGATGGCCAGGGTGACCCCGATCGCGCGCATATTGTTGAGCTGCTGGGTGACACTGACGTGGTCGCCGATCAGCATACTCTCGGTCAGCTCCAGGATCACCAGGTTCGGGTCAAGGCCGCTATCGATCAGGATGGCGCGCAGCCCCTCAATAAAGCCGGGCTGCGAGAACTGGACGGTCGAGACATTCACCGACACGCGGATGGGGCGACCGGGCAGCTGCCAGTGCCGCACCTGGCTGAAGGCGCGGGCCATACACCACGCGCCGATCGGGATGATCAGCCCAAGCTCCTCAGCGAGCGGGACGAAGTGGGCCGGCGGGATCATGCCCAGGTCGGGGTGCTTCCAGCGCAGCAGGGCCTCGACGCCAACGATCCGACCGGCCCGGTCAACCTTCGGCTGGTAGTAGACATCCAGCTCACTGCGCTCTAGGGCGCGGCGCAGGTAGTTCTCTAGGCGCAGGTGCTCCAGCGCGGTCTGATTGGCGGCCGAGTCGAAGAACTGAAAGCTGTTGCGCAGGGTGCTCTTGGCGCGGTACATGGCCGCATCGGCGCGGCGCTGCAGGCTATCGGCGTCCTCGCCGTCGGCCGGGTAGATGCTGGCACCGATGCTAGCGCTGACGAACAGCTCGTGGCCGGCGATCTGGAAGGGCGGCTGGAGCAGCTCGTGGAGACGGTGGGCCACCCGCACCACCTGCTGGGAGCTGGTGACATCGGTGAGCACCAGCATAAACTCATCGCCGCCGCGGCGGGCCAGCGTGTCGGCGGCCCGCACATAGCTCTCGAAGCGGCGGGCCAGCTGGATGAGCAGGGCGTCGCCGATCGTGTGGCCGAGCGTGTCGTTGATCTGCTTAAAGCGGTCGAGGTCGATAAACAGCACCGCGACCATCCGGCCAAAGCGGCGGGAGTTCTCGATGGCCTGGCGCAGGTGCTCCTCAAAGAGCAGCCGGTTCGGCAGGCCGGTCAGGCCGTCGTGGTGAGCCTGGTAGGCCAGCCGCCGCGCGTGCTCCTGCTGCTCCAAGGCGATCATCAGCAGCTGCTCGATCAGCTCCATGAGGTGGGTATCATCGGTGTCTAGCTGGGTGGGCGTGCGGTGGAAGATCGCCAGCGTGCCGCGAAGCCGGCCGGTGTTGGCCCGGATCGGCGCCAGCCAGCACTCGGCAACATCAAGATCGACGATGATATCAGCCATCCCAGTCCAGCGCGCGTCGCCGCGCAGACAGCGCTCGACCTGGCGGTGGCCGAGGCGCTCGCCGGCGCGCGCCCGCGTCCACTCGCCCAGGCGCTCGAGCACGTCGGCGGGGAGATCCCAGCGCGACGTATGCTGCACGCGGATATCGGGGAGCGCCAGCGCGGCGTAGATCAGCTCAGGGTAGTGGTGCTGGACCATCCTCAGTATCTGCCGGACGACCACGTCGATCTTCTGGCTGCGGGCCACCAGCTCAAGCACCTGCCTGCGCTCATTGCCGAGGATCTCGGCCTGCTTGCGGTTGGTGATGTCCTCGTGGGCGACCACGACGCGGGTGAGATCGCCGCTGCCAAAGCGCGTGACGCGCACGGCGAACCAGAGCCGACGTTCTCTGGTCACACTGGGGTACTCTAGGTAGAACCGCCGCTGGCGGCCCGCGATCACCATGCGGATCCCAGCCGCGACTGCGTGGGCGATCGGCGCGTCCTCGCCCTCGACGGCGTCGCAGACGAAGAGGTAGTTGTAGCCCACGCCGCTGAGGTAGGGGTCATTGCCGGCGCTGCGGGCGAACTCCTGCCAGGCGTGGTTCACCGCCATGATCTCGCCTTCCGCATCGAGGATGGCGATATGTGAGGAGAGCGCGTCGAGGGTCGAGCGCAGGAACTGCTGCGACTGGATCAGGAGCTGCTCGCCGCGCTTGCGCTCGGTGATATCGTGGAGCGTGACCAGAAAGGCCGACGCGCCATCGATATCGATGGGCTGGGCCCGCATCTCCACCAGCGCCACACCGCCGCCGGGGCGAAAGATCTCCAGGTCCGTCACCTCATCGAGCACCAGCGGAAAGCCAAACGCAGTGCCGATCAGATCATCGCCGCTGCGCCCGAAGAGGTTCTCGGCCGCCGGGTTAACAAAGCGCACGGTACCGTCCAGGTCGAGGATGAGCAGTGAGTCAGCACTGTGGGTGACAATAGCGCGCAGCGGCAGACTCTCAGCAAACATTGTGGGATAGATCGAGTCAGGCTGATCTAAGCTGCTACGCAGACCCTCATCCATAGTCTTCTCCACACCGCACCTTAGACCATTGGTCACAAGTTAAGGTGGGGCAGGAATTGTCAAGTAGAGTAGATCCGTGA
>JBAXES010000596.1:0-3180 GCA_037140315.1 Chloroflexales bacterium | reverse complement strand
GGGCCGCTCCAGGTCGAGCAGGGCCGCGCGGACGCCGGCGGCGTCGCAGGCGAGCGACTCGGGCGGGCCCTCCCAGCTCTGGCCGGGCATGGCCGCCGGCCCGGCGCTGAGGGCGGGGGCATGAAGCTCGCGCATATGGTTGATCCTCAATAGTGATAACGCGCTTGAACGAAATCGATCCGATCATCGCTCACCACGTAGACAAGGCGATGCTCTTGGGTGATCCGGCGCGACCAGACACCTGCCCCCATATACTTGAGCGGCTCAGGCTTGCCAATCCCATCGAAGGGATCGCGCAGGATCGCCTCTACCAGGGTTAGGATGCGCAGCGCGGCACGCCGGTCAGTCTCGACCCAGAAGCGGAGATCCTCACGGAATTCAACTTGGAATACGGCGTCGCGCGGTTTAGGCGGCTCGTCTGGCGCGTTAATCGGTGCCATGCAAGTTGATCTCATCCCGTAGCTGATCAAGCGTCTGAGGCGTGCCGATACGCTGGCGAACCCGGTTGAGCGCGTTCAGCAGGCGCTCGGCATTGGCAGGCGAGCGCAGCAAGTGTACCGTCTCTAGTAAACCAGCAAGCTCATCCGCTGCAATAATCGCGACATCCGCTGCGCCACGGCGCTGGACGATCACAATCTCACGGTCATTCGTCACCTGATCGAGCAGGCTGGCGAGCTGTGCGCGGGCTTGGGTGTAGGTTGTCTGGATGGTCATGGCGAGGCTCCTTTTGTACAGGAGTACTGTACATTAACCTCTGCCTAGCTGTCAACCATCGCCAGCCCCAGGTCGCGCACCTCGTAGATCCGCAGCTGGTCGCGCCAGAGGCTGGCGTCGGCGAGGATGACGACCTGGCCGTCGCGCCGCTCGGCCCGGCTGATGTGGGCCTCCAGGCGCATGATCCCGGCGCTGGGCAGGATCTGGCCGCGGTACTTCCAGAGCGTGCGCTGGCCCACGGGCGCGGCGAAGTGCGGCGAGCGCAGCTCGCGCCCCAGCCCGCAGTGCAGGGCGTAGACCTGCATGGCCTCCAGGATCGCCTCCACGCCCAGCGACCCCGGCATCACCGGGTCGCTGTAGAAGTGGCAGGGGAAGAACCAGCTCGCCGGGTCCACCCGCTTCTCGGCGTAGACGTAGCCCGCGCCGTGCTGGCCGCCCTGCGGGATGACCAGGGCGCTATCCAGCAGGCCGAGCTGGCCGCCGGCCAGGCGCTCGTGGACGCGACCGGGCTGGGCGCGGAACAGCGGGGATTTGTCGCCGCGCAGGTCGATCTGCTCGCCGCCGGCCGCGCCCGGCGACTCGTGCCAGGCCGGCTTGGCCCGCCCGCCGTCGAGGCCGGTCTGGTTGGCCAACACCGGCGCGCTGAAGTAGCCGAAGGCCGCATCGCCCACGTAGAAGTCGGCTCCGTCGAGGGCCAGGGCGAAGTCGAACTTCTGGATGATGATCCCCGAGATCGCGTTCGAGGAGGTCAGGCTGGCCCGCGCGCTGATCCGCCGGCCGCGGATATCGACCTCGCGCAGCAGATGGCCGCTGCCGTCGAGGTTGCGGAAGTAGAAGTCCTGCTCGGGGTCGGTCAGGGTCGTGCCGAGGGCGCTGGTCAGGAAGCCGCAGGGCTGGAGCGCGATCTCCATCAGCACGGCGTAGGGTGCGGTCGGGTAGCTGTTGTTGCGGCAGAACCAGGGGTTGGCCGGGACATCGTACTCGGCCAGCAGGTTTGCGCCGGGGGCGATCTCGCCGCGCCTCCCGTCCATCGTCACGACCCGGCTGATCAGCTGCAGGTCGCCGTTGGGGTTGCGCGGCGCGCGGCGGCGATCATAGATCGCGAACTCGGGGCCGAAGCAGGCGGCGATCGAGCCGGTGGTGAACTGCTGGATGCGGGCCTCGTCGTACATGGGCGGCGCCGCCGCGGCGGGGCGCTCCAGGGCGGCGGGCGGGGCCACGCGCGGCTCCTTCTCGACCAGCTGGAGCGCCAGATCCTTAAAGCGCACTACCGCCCGCCCGTCCAGGATCACGTCGATGTTGGCGTAGGCGTAGGGGGCCGGCCCCAGGCCGAGGGCCGTCACCTCCAGCCGGTAGGTCAGGGTGCCGGTGGTGGGCTGCACCTGGCCGCGGCAGCGCACCACCTGGGCCACGCCGGGCACGGGCTGGAAGCGGGCGTCGAAGGTGTAGGCCTGCATGCCGAGCGAGAGCATGTAGATCTGGAGCAGCTGGCTACAGCCCTCGGCCATCAGCGACCCGGCCATGACCTGGTCGTCTTTGAAGTGACAGGGGAAGAACCAGCTCGCGGGGGTCAGGTCCTGCTCGCCGACCACCAGGCCCAGGCCCCAGTCGCCGCCCTGCGGGTCGATGCTGGCCACCCGGCTGAGCATGAGCATCTGGCGGGCGGGCAGGCGCAGCGAGGGGTTGCGCCCGCGCTGGTCGAAGGCCGGGCCGAAGCAGTCGGCCACCCGCCCGGCAATCAGCAGGTCGAGGTCGGCATCGCCCAGGGCGCGGCGGGCGGTGGCCAGGGGCGGCGCGAAGCGCTGGCGGACGGCGCGGCGGCGCTGGTCGATGTCGTCGCGCGAGTCGACCACGCCGCGCCCGCCGGCCAGCTCGGCGTCGGTGAAGAACCCGGCGCAGCCGCCGTCCATCCGCAGCACCATGCGCTCGCCGACAAAGCACTCGTAGCTGAAGAAGAAGAGCAGCGTGTCGCCGCTGCGGGCGAACGAGTTGATGCTAATGTCGTAGCGCAGGGTCTGCCCGTCCTTGGGCAGCTCATCAAGGAAGGTCAGGGTGCAGTCGAGCAGGCGGTAGACCCGCTCGCCCTTGCAGGAGAAGTCGATGCCCAGGTAGCTGATCAGCAGCAGGTCGCACTGGCCCGACTCGACGGTGATCGCCAGGGGCGGCTGGCCATCGACCGAGTACCACGCGTCGTGGGGGATGTCGTACTCGGTGGTGACGGTGGAGGGCTTGAACTCGCCGCGCGCGGCGCCGAGCTTCGTGACCCGGCTGACCAGCAGGTAGGGCGGCAGGGGCAGGCGCACGCGGCGGGCGTAGCCGTCGATGGCCGCGTACTCGGGGCCGAAGACCCTGGCGATGCTGCCGCCGGCGAACTCCAGCAGCTCGGCGGTGTCCCAGATGACGGGGGGGGTGGCCCTCACCCCCGGCCCCTCTCCCGCTGCGGCGGGAGAGGGGAGACTCGTTTCG
>JBAXES010000595.1:0-3188 GCA_037140315.1 Chloroflexales bacterium | reverse complement strand
CCCATGATCAGGAAGTGCACGTCGGGGTGGCGGCGGGTGAGGATCTGGGCGGCCTCGATCAGCACGTTGGTGCCCTGGTAGGGTGCGAGCAGGCCGATGTATGCCACGACCCGTCGCCCGGCCGGGATGCCGAGCTGGGCGCGCAGCTCGGCGCGCTGGGCCGCCCACGCGGGCGAGCCGTCGAAGGGGCGGAAGCGGTCGGTGTCCACGCTGTCGGTCACGGTGTGGAGCCGCTCGGGGCGGGCGGCGCCGTCGCGGCGCAGCAGCTCAGCCGCGTTGTGGGTGCTGGTCATCACCGCGTCGGCCTGGTGGTTCAGGAATCGCTCCAGGCGGGCCAGGGGCATGTAGAGCGGGCTCGTGGTTGTCACAAAGCCGTGGTCGAGCATCTCGCTGGTCATGCTGCCCTGGTAGTCGAGGATGAGCGGCGCGCCGAGCAGATACTTCAGCGGCAGGCCGATGGCGGCCGCCTCGTGGGTGTGGGCGTGGATGATCGTCGGGCGCTCGCGCAGGGCCACGCGCAGGGCGCGCCAGCCCAGTCCCACGTCGAGGTAGAGCTTGTGGCGCGAGGATCCGACCACGGCGCGCTTGATCCAGGGCACGTCCCACGAGCGGCGGGTGTCGATCCCCGGCATATTGTCGCCGTTGTGGTAGGTCGCCAGCACCAGGCGGTGGCCGAGCTTCTGGATCGCCCGCGCCTCCTCCCAGATCCGCACGTGGTTACCGTAGTCGGAGAAGAAGCTGGTGGAGGCCAGCATGAGGATGGTGTACATAATGTTGAGGGTTGAATGTTGAATGCTGAACGTTGAATAGCTGCCATTCAACATTCAGCATTCAGCATTCAACATTTCTTGAAGGCGAGGTGGATCGGCTCCCCGGCGTCTGCGGGCAGATCGCCGAGGAGGGCCGCCTCGTAGTGGTAGTCGTCGTAGGGCAGGCCGAGGGCGGCGATCAGCTCGTCGGGGGTGTGCTCGAGGTCGAAGGCGATATTGATGACGCCGTACTCGCCGTAGAAGGTCGTCTCGACCTCCTCGTAGCGCTCCTCGACCGTCTCCGGGCCGGCGTAGATCCCGTGCGCCCAGGAGACGCCGTTGCCGCCGACCTCGATCCAGACCGCCCGCGCGCCCAGGGCGGCGGCGATCTGCCGGGCCATGGCGCGCTCCGCGAAGTAGCGCGGGTCCTCCCAGACGGTCACCCAGCCGGATGCGGCGGGCAGCACGAAGAAGTGGCGCAGGCGCTTCTCGGGGATCATGATCCGGCCGCTCAGCGCGCCGGGGGGCTGGTCGGCCCGCGCGAAGCCGCGCGCGCGCAGCTGCCGCCCCAGCTCGTCGGCCACGGCCTGCCCGTCGGGGTGCTCAACATAGATCGCGCCGCTGTTGTTCATCGGCGCGCATTGTACGTTAGCCCGCCGCGATGCGCAAACCGGCGATACAATGGTGAATGGTGAATGGTGAATGCTCAATGCTGAATGGCGGCTATTCACCATTCAGCATTCAGCATTCACCATTCAAGCGACGAGCGCTAGCGAGGAGCGACAATGAGCTTCCAAGATCTCCGCAAGGAGTACACCCAGCGCGGGCTGGACGAGGCCGATGTGGCGGCGGACCCGATCGCCCAGTTCCGGCGCTGGTTCGCCGAGGCGGCGGCGGCGGGGCTGATTGAGCCAAACGCGATGACCCTGGCGACGGTGGGATCCGACGGGCGGCCCTCGGCGCGCACGGTACTGCTGAAGAGCTTCGGCGCGGACGGATTCACCTTCTTTACGAACTACGAGAGCCAGAAGGGCCTGGCCCTGGCGGCGAACCCGGCGACGGCCTTGGTCTTCTACTGGCCCGAGCTCGAGCGCCAGGTGCGGGTCGAGGGGGTAGCCGAGCGGCTGAGCGCCGCAGAGTCGGACGCCTACTACGCCAGTCGCCCGGCGGGCAGCCGGGTGGGGGCCTGGGCTTCGCCGCAGAGCCGGGCGATCGCCGGGCGCGGCGAGCTTGAGTCGCGCATGGCCGAGGCGGCGGCGCGCTTCCCCGGCGAGGACGTGCCGCGCCCGCCGCACTGGGGCGGCTACCTGGTGCGCCACACGGCCATCGAGTTCTGGCAGGGCCGGCCGAGCCGCCTGCACGACCGCATCCGCTATCGGCAGGCCGAATCGGCGTGGGTTATCGAGCGCCTTGCGCCGTGACGTGACGGCCCGGTTCTCGCCCGCCTAGCGCAGGTTGCCCTAAGCGCCGGGGTCGTTTATAATTGAGCAGCCGCACGCCGCAAGAAAATGGACGCACAATGTAGGTGACGTTGTCGCAAAAGTCCGTTTGTATCGGTATGTGCGAGGACGCCGAGGAGGAATCGTAGCATGTTTGGCACAAATAGAAAGCCCCAGGCAGCCCCACCCACGATGAATGGCAAGGCAGAGACCATCATCGGCGCAAATACACGCTTCCAGGGGTCGCTGACCTCAGATGGCAATATCAGGATCGATGGCTCGGTCGAGGGCGATATCGAGGTGCTTGGCAACCTGATCGTCGGCGAGACGGGCCGGGTAATAGCGACGGTGAAGGCCCAGAACGTCCACGTCTCAGGGGCGGTTAAGGGCGAGATCACGGCGGTCGAGCAGCTTGAGATATCGCCGACCGGCAAGGTCTGGGGCGATATCACGGCGGCGGCCCTGCATATCGAGCCGGGCGGCCTGTTCCGTGGCCAGAGCTCGATGACGACGACGATCGATGAGCCGCTGCTGCTTGAGGCCCCGCGCGGCGATGACCGCGTGCCCGGGCTGGGCTAGCGCGCTGAGCCGCTGAGCCGCTATGAAGCGCATACGTCCCCACGCAACTCGTAAGGTTCTGTCGCTGCGGACGCGCCGCGCCCCGGCGACGTCCGGCGATGTCCGGCTGACTGGGCGGCTCGCCGCCCTGGCCCGCTCTGGCGGCCGCGGCCTGATATCGATCGGCCTCGGCGCGGTTATGCTCGCCCTGATCGGGCTGCTGATCGCGAACTTCGTTGGCCAGGTGATGCAGAGCGCCCGCCTCGAGGCCAGCCGGGTCGCCCTTCAGGCCGAGGTCGAGCGACTCAGGGCCGAGCAGCGCACCCTGCAGGGCGCCGTCGCCTACGCCGAGTCTGATGTGAACGTCGAGCGGATCGCCCGCGAGCAGCTCGGCTACGCCCACGACGGCGACACGGTGATCCTGCCGCAGGTCGTCGTGCCG
>JBAXES010000594.1:0-3201 GCA_037140315.1 Chloroflexales bacterium | reverse complement strand
CCTGCGCGGTGACCAGTGGAGGCGGGCTGCGCTGCTGGGGAGAGAACAGCTCCGGGCAGGCGACGGTGCCGAGCGACCTGGGGGCGGTCAGCCAGGTCAGCGCGGGATATTCGTACACCTGCGCGGTGACCAGTGGAGGCGGGCTGCGCTGCTGGGGAGAGAACAGCTCCGGACAGTCGACGGTGCCGAGCGGCCTCGGCACCGTCAGTCAGGTCAGCGCGGGCGGGAACCACACCTGCGCGGTGACCAGCGGAGGCGGGCTGCGCTGCTGGGGAGAGAACGGCTATGGGCAGGCGACGGTGCCGAGCGACCTCGGCACCGTCAGCCAGGTCAGCGCGGGCGGGAACCACACCTGCGCCATCACTAGCGCCAGCACCCTCCGCTGCTGGGGACATGATCGCTTTAGCCAGGCGACAGTGCCCGATGATCTGCTCGGAGCACCCGCGTACAGCATCACCGGGCGCATCACCGATAGCAGCAATCTCCCCCTCGCCGGTATCGACGTCTCGGATGGCACGCATAGCACGACGACGACATCCACCGGCGACTACTCCCTGAATAATGTGTCCGCTGGCTCACATACGCTCATCCCAACCAAGAGCAACTACCGCTTTACCCCGGCCACCCTCAGCGTCACGGTGTCGAGCGGCGACCTTAGCGGGCAGGATTTTGTCGGTACAACAGCGGAGCATGGCCTGGTGGATGTCAGCATCTCGCTCTACAGCAACCCTACCGATGCACAGCGCATAGCATACGAGGAGATTGTGCGCTACTTTGCCGACGGCGTGTTTGAGGAGTCCAACGGCGCGCACAAACTGCGCACCGTCACCATCTACCCCAACCAGGGACTATCGGGGCGAGCCAATATCCAGTGGATCGCGAATTGTTGGCCCAATGCCCGCATCTCTGGCTACGGAACTCCGGGCCTACGGGTAGAGATGTGCGATAGCTTTAGTGGCGTCGATTTCCTGACCGATTATGAGGCTGGCGGCTATGTGCTGGCCCACGAGTGGGGCCACTACTACTACTCGCTCTATGACGAATATGGTAACGGCCAAGCCGCATGTCAATCGGGCAGGCCCAATATGCCCTGCATTAATGATAGTCCTGTACCAAATTCGATCATGGATGACCAGTGGCAGGCTCGTGGCGGCAACTATACCTGGCTGAACTTCTCCACCCCAATCAATAACACCCGCAACACGGCCCAGCAGCGTGTCTACCGTGCCAGCGGGTGGGAGACACTGACTCGCACGCCTGCGCTCGATCCACGGGATGGCGTGCTCACAAACAACCCCACCCGCCTGTACTACCCCGAGCTTGCCAGTGTCGCCCCGGCAGCGGGACAGGCACCGCGGATTGATCTGGGAGTAAACAACACCGCACGCAGCGCACTACAGATTGTCTGGGGAAGTAGTACTGCGGCGCTGGCAGCGAGCCAGCCGGAGGTCACCGCCAGCATCTCCGCACTTGATGGCGGAGCGATTAGCTACCCGAATCCCATCCGAGTATTAGCCGTTCTGCAACGGACTCAGCCCATTGCAGGCGCGCTGGCGCAGGGTGAGATCGTTGCGCCCGACGGCAGCAGCCAGGCCATTACGCTCCGCGATGATGGGGTCGCGCCTGACACGCGGGCGAATGATGGCCTGTATTCGGCGCTGCTCGCCTATCAGCAGGATGGCCTTCACACCATCCGCGTGCGCTTTACCAACAGTGACGGCACGGCCCGCGAGGTCGCGGACAGCGGCGCGCTGGCACCGCCACTACCGGGGACAACACCGCAGTTGCCCACACCGCCGTCCATCACCGACCCATTTGATGTGCTCACTGAACTGACCGTTGACGTCACAGGCTTCCAGGTCGATGATCACGGCGATACATGGGCCACAGCCACAACCCTGGCGCTGACCAACACTGATAGCGCAGGGCAGATCGACCGCGCCGGCGATCACGATTTTTTCCGTATCACGACAACAAGTGGGGGCGCGCTGGTTGTACGGATCACCAGTTTGGCGTTCGGTATGCAGCCCCAGGTACGCCTGCTCGCGTCCGACGGGAGTACGGAGTTGGCCCGCAGCGACCTCAGCACATCGGCATCTGCTGACTATCTATTGCTCAGGTACACCGTTGCGGCAGGCGAGACGCTCTATATCGATGTCGCCCACCACGACCCCACCGCAGTACAGGGTTTCTACCACATCAGCGCCGGCACCCTGCTCAGCAATGAAGTCGCGGGCGGAGGAACGGTCTATCTCCCGCTGATCGTGCGGTAGTCCTTTTCGCAACGATCATGATTGACTTGCCTACCCGACAAAGGGCCTACCGCGTCCAGAAGACATTAAACGCCGCCATGAAGCAGAGTCATGGCGGCGTTTGACGACGGCGCGGCCCTGTCGCTAGGGCGTGTCACCCGCATCCGGGTCGCCGTACCAGCTATAGGCCAGTCGGCGCGCCGGGTCGCTGAAGCGCACCGCGGTCGGGTCAAAGTGGGCGGGGTCGTAGCCCTGCGGCAGCCAGGTGCGGGTGTCGTCATCGAGGGTGCCGTCCGCGATGCCAGCGAGGATCTCGCTGAAGCCATGCACGCCGCCGCAGTCCTCCGGCGGGCAGGCCCGCGCGCCGGCCGTGCAGCGCGGGTAGGTGAGCTTGAAGTCGCGGAGCAGCACCTCGACGAGCCGCACGCTGTGCTGCCAGCTATCGCCAAAGTCATACTCGTAGCGCGCGGTGTCATTGCGTAGGGTGAACATCGACGCGATCTGGTGCGCCCAGCTTGGCGGGTCGTCGCAGTCCTGGCTCAGGTTGTGGATGCCGAAGATGCGCGCCTGCTTCGTGCGCGGGTGCGGGATGGTGAACTGGTGCAGGTGGTAGTCGAGCCAGCCCATCGCGTCCTGGATGGCGACGTGCAGATCCCAGAAGGTGAAGTCGCCCGGAACCTCTATCTCACGCCAGACCAGTGGGTCGGTCTCCTGAAGCTCAATGCGAAAGCAAAGAATCAGTGCCTGTGGGGAGCAGAATCTCACGCCCGCCCCGGCGGAGCTGTGAGCGGCCATCGGTGGTGGTCATTCCATCTTCTCTCTATCTGCGCAGCAGCTAGGCGACCACCTCCGCCTGCGCGGCCTTGCGGCGTCGCGGGGCGGGGCGTTGGGCGGCGTATGGTGGACCCCTTTGTCAAGACACTAAAGCGAGCAGTTTTCCGTTCGGGTG
>JBAXES010000593.1:0-3205 GCA_037140315.1 Chloroflexales bacterium | reverse complement strand
CGGCGACGATCTTCTCGCCCGCGATCAGCACATCGGCCGGGAAGGTGTCGCCCGCAGTGACGACGGTGCCGCCCTTGATCAGTGTGGACATCTCAAGCTCCTTTGCTTGGAGATGAGGGACCCTGCGGCCCTCACCCCCTGTCCCCCTCTCCCGCCTGCGGGAGAGGGGGGACGCGCTTCAACGCCTGCGGCTATCATGGGTTTGCCGCACCACCTCGCATCGAGTCTCCCCTCTCCCGCCGCAGCGGGAGAGGGGCCGGGGGTGAGGGCCTTCCGGCCCCTACCCTAGCTCCGGTACGATCTCTTTGCCATAGACCTCTAGGCACTGCTCCTCGTCGCCCGACATCAGGTAGATATTGAGCTGCGTCACCCCGGCGTCGGCCAGCTCGCGCAGCCGGCGCTTGTGCTCGGCGACCGGGCCGACGATGCAGAAGCGGTCCACCACCTCGTCGCTGACGAAGGCGGAGTTCGAGCTGCCGACCTCGGCGTGCTTCTGGTAGTCGTAGCTCTGGCGGTCGCGCACGAAGGCGGTGAGTTCGGGCGGCAGCTGAGACTGGTCGTAGCGCGCGAGCAGATCGACCACGTGGTTAGAGACCAGGGCCGGGAACCAGCGCACCCGCTCGCGGGCGGCGGGCAGGTCGTCGGAGACCCAGACTGGCGCGGCGGCCATCACCCGGATGCTGGCGGGGTCGCGCCCGGCCTCGCGGGCGCCGGCGTGGACGAAGGTCATGAACCAGCGGATGAGCGCCGGGTCGGCCAGCTGGAGGATGACCCCGTCGGCGATGCGCCCGACCATGTTGAGCGCCTTGGGGCCGTAGCCGGCCAGCCAGATCGGCAGGGGCGCAGACGCGACGGCCCAGGGCATATGCACGGCCTGCTCATCGTGCTGGACGGCGGCGCCGGTGGCGAGGGCCTTGATCTTCAGCGTGGCCTCCTCAAGGTCGGCCAGGGTGGTGGGGCGCTTGCCGAGCACGCGGCGCGAGCTGTCGCCGCGGCCGATGCCGAGGTCCATGCGCCCGCCGGAGATCAGGTTGAGGGTGGCCAGGGCGCTCGCGGTGACGGTGATATCGCGCACGGCGGGGTTGGTCACACAGGTGCCCAGGCGCATGCGCTCGGTGGCGTTGGCCATCAGCGTCAGCATGGGGTAGGGCTCCTGCCAGAGCACGTGCGAGTCGAAGACCCACCCGTAGCTGAAGCCGGCGGCCTCGGCCTGCTGGGTCAGGGCCACGCTGCGGGCGGGCGGCATGTCGAGCTTGAGGGTGATGCCGAATTCCATATGTTGAATTTTGAATGATGAATGGTGAATGGTGAATATAGGAAATTCACCATTCACCATTCATCATTCACCATCACTTACTTCGTGGCCAGATCCCAGATCTCGTGGGTGTAGGCCTCTTCGCTGGCGGCCTTCTTGATCACGCCGAACTTGAGGGCGGTGTCGGCGGCGAACGTGAACAGCTCAGGGGTGAGGAAGCCGATCTTGGTGTCCTTGTTGATCGGGTCGCCCCAGATCAGCTTGTTCACTTCATCCATCTGCCACTTCTGGGCCTCTCTGGTCATGACGCCGCCGCTGTCCTGCTTGAGCACATAGCCCACACAGGCGTCGACGTTATCGCGACAGTAGGCCCAGCCCTTGAACGAGGCGCGCAGGAAGCGGGCGGCGATGTCCTTGTTCTTGGCGTCCTTGAGCCAGTCGCCGTTGACAAAGATGCCGTCCTCGGGCATGGCCGTGCCCTCGGCGTTATAGTCGATGATGTTCAGCTCGTCGATCTTGTGGCCGGCGCTGAGCACCTGGTAGAGCTCGTTGTAGGTCATCGCGGCGGCCGAGTCGACCTCCTTATTCAGGAACAGGTTCATGTCGAAGGGCTGCTGCACCAGGGTCAGGTCGGTGTCCTTGTTCAGCTTGTACTTGCTGAGCGTAGCCAGCAGATTGTACTCGTTGCCGCCAAACCAGACCGCGACCTTCTTGCCCTTGAAGTCGGCGGGCGAGGTGATGTTGCTGCTCTTCCAGGTGAGCGCGCGCATGCCTGCGCGGGTGTAGACCTGGGCGATGTTCACCAGGGGCGCGCCGGTCTCGCGGGTGGCGAGCAGGCTGGCCATCCAGTCGATGCCGAACTGGGCCTGGCCGCTGGCGACGACCTGCTCGGGGACGATGTCGGGGCCGCCATTCTGGATGGTGACGTCGAGGTTCTCGGCCTTGTAGAAGCCCTGCTCAAGGGCGGCGAAGTAGCCGGCGAACTGGGCCTGGGCGACCCACTTGAGCTGGAGCGTCACCTTGTCGGCGGCTCCACCGGCGGCCGGAGTGGCGGCCGGGGCGGCGGTGCCCTCGGGCCCCTCGGTCGCACCGGTCTGCGTAACCTCAGCCGCCTCGGTGGCGACAGCCTCGGTCGGTGCCGGGGCGGCGGTGGCGACCGGGATGGTAGCGGCGGGAGCGGTCGGGTTCGTGGCGGTCGGGGCCGAGCCACAGGCGGCCAGGGCAGAGCTGATCATCACGAGCACGGCGAACAGCCCGAGGAATTTGCGCATCTGCAAGGGAGGACCTCCTTCTCACACTACTGGAGATAACAGCGAGCACAGGGGGCAGGTGTTTTGGGGGAGCGAGAACACCTCCTTCCTACGTGGAGCGCCATTGCCAGCGGGCGACAGTGCCCTATGTAAACCCCGTATAATGTGATTGATGTTGCCAGCTTTGCTGGCAACATCAATCACATTAACTTTTCCAGCGCAGCACGCGCCGCTCGACGAGGACGATCGCCAGGTAGAAGATCAGGCCGAAGATGCAGGCCACCAGGATGGCCGACCAGGCCTCGGGGGTGCGCAGGATGCCGGCCTGGGTCTTAATATACACGCCGAGGGCGTTCTGCGGGCCGCCGAAGAACTCGGCCACCACCGCGCCGATCATGCTCAGGGTGGCGCAGATGCGCAGGGCGTTGAACAGGTAGGGCAGGGCGGCGGGGGTGCGCAGCTTCAGGAAGATGTCGCGCTGCCTGGCGGCGTAGGAGCGCATCAGCATCAGGGCGTCGGCGCGGGGCGAGGTGAGGCCGCGGTAGACATTCACCAGGGTGGGGAAGAAGGTCATCACCACGACGACGCCGACCTTTGAGGCGGGGCTGATGCTGCCGAGCCAGATGCCGAGCAGCGGGGAGAGGGCGATGATCGGCACGGCGCTGGCGGCCACGGCGAGGGGCACGAGAACGTCGGCCAC
>JBAXES010000592.1:0-3211 GCA_037140315.1 Chloroflexales bacterium | reverse complement strand
GCACAACGGCGATACCGGCAAGGTCGTGCTCAGGCGGCTGGCCGAGGTGCTCGACAAGGACGGTGCCGGCGGTGCTGCGGCGCGGCTTCAAGCACGTCAGCGCCCGCTTCGAGGTGTGCCAGTTCCAGCCGGCCCAGGGCCGCAACCCGACGACGTTAGCTCGTCACGCGCAGGTGCACTGCCGGGTGGTGCGCCAGCTCCGCTACAGCCTCAACGCGGCCAAGGACTCCCTTGACCTGACCTTCTTCGTCAACGGCGTGCCCGTCGCCACCGCCGAGCTGAAGACCGACTTCACCCAGAGCGTGCGTGACGCTATTGCTCAGTATCGCTATGATCGGCCCCCGCGCGACCCGGCGACCAACCGCGATGAGCCGCTGCTCCAGGGCAGCCGCCGCGCCCTGGTTCACTTCGCCATCAGCACCGACGAGGTCTGGATGACCACCCGGCTGGAGGGCAAGGCGACGCGCTTCCTGCCCTTCAACCTGGGCAACGACGGCGGCGCGGGCAACCCGCCCAACCCCGACGGCTATCGCACCGCGTACCTCTGGGAGCGCGTGCTGGAGCGCCAGAGTCTCCTCGACATCCTCGCTAACTTCGCCCACATCGTCACCTTGCAGACCTTCCCCTTCGCCCTGGAGGCCATCCGCACCCAGGGCAGCCTGCGCACGCGGCGCTTCGCCGTGATCGCCGACGAGGCTCACTCCTCGCAGACCGGCTCGGCGGCCAGTGCGCTGAGCAAGGTGCTCTCGGCAGAGCAGATCCAGGAGGGCGAGGAGATCAGCGCCGAGGACGTGCTGCTGGCCGAGATGGAAGATCGCGCCACCCACCCGAACATCAGCTTCTTCGCCTTCACCGCCACGCCCAAGGCCAAGACCCTGCTGCGCTTCGGGCACCGCCCCGACCCCGACGCCCCGCCGTCTGAGACGAACATGCCCGTGGCATTCCACGTCTACTCGATGCAGCAGGCCATCGAGGAGGGCTACATCCTCGATGTGCTCGAGCACTACACACCCTACCGGCTGGCCTTCCGGCTGGCGCATAACGGCCAGGAGTACGACCAGGCCGAGGTTGACCAGGCGGCGGCGGTCAAGGGCCTGATGCGCTGGGTGCGCCTGCACCCCTACAACATCAGCCAGAAGGTGCAGATCATCGTCGAGCACTTCCGCGCGAACATCCAGCGGCTGCTGGGCGGCCACGCCAAAGCGATGGTCGTCACCGGCTCGCGCAAGGAGGCGGTGCGCTACAAGCTGGCGCTGGACGCCTACATCCGCCAGCAGGGCTACCGCGACCTGGCCGCGCTGGTGGCCTTCTCGGGCGAGGTGAGCGACCTGGAGAGCGGGCCGAGCCCGTTCAGCGAGCACAGCATGAACCCCGGCCTGAAGGGGCGCGACATCCGCGAGGCGTTCAAGGGCGACGACTACCAGGTGCTGATTGTCGCCAACAAATACCAGACCGGCTTCGACCAGCCGCTGCTCTGCGCGATGTACGTGGACAAGCGGCTTCACCGCCGTCCTGCTCGACGCAGTCTACGCGGCGCTGAAGGAGCGGGGGAAGACAGAGCAGCCAGGTATTTGAACAGGGAGCGGCCTTCCTCCACCAGCTGCGCGCCCCGGTGGAGCTGGTGGTGCCACCAGTCGGATCTGCCTTGCTCGTCACAACGCGGTATTGCTTCACATTGCCGGGTATCAGGCGGCCAGGGAGGCCTTGCAGCTACAGCTACTCACTCGATGAGCCATCAATCCTTAGGCGCGCCCCCAAGGTGAATCGACCTGAATCAGGGCCGGCATCGCCATCGTAGTCATTGTTTATAAGGGCATAGTGGAGGTGGTCCTCCCATACACCGTTGATCTTCAGGTACTTACGCGAGAGGCCCTCCTCGACGAAGCCGAGCTTGGCGACGACGCGGCGCGAGGGCAGGTTGCGCGGCATAATATTGGCCTCAAGCCGGTGGAGCCGCAGATCCTTAAACGCAAACCCGGCCCCGCGGCGCAGAGCCTCGGTCATATAGCCCTGGTTGGCCGCGCCCCCGTCCATCTTGTAGCCGACGAAGCACGACTGGAAGGCCCCGCGCACGATCGACGAGAAGTGCAGGTCGCCGATGATCGGGCCGGCGGGCTGGGCCTGGCGGAAGAGGTAGAGGCGCACGCCGCTGCCGGCCATCCGGGCGGCCCGCTCGGACTCGAGGCGCGCCCGCTGGCCCTCCACGCTGAAGAAGCTGGCGTCCACGTGGGAGTTCCAGGGGGCCACGAAGGGCCAGCAGCGCTGGTGGTACTCCAGCACCTCGGGTGCGGACTCGGCCCCGAGGGCGCGCAGGATCAGGCGCTCGGTGTGGATCTCAGCTATGCTGATCATTTTCGTACAGCTGCTCGGAAGTTCCTTAGCAGTCTATGCGTGCATCCAGCGCAATCGGCGGCTGGCGATCGGGTTCCGGTGGCCGGCCGCCGGAACCCGAATCGCGGATGCAGACAGGATGCCCGAACCCGGTACGGTCTTTCGAGAATACCCGCCAGTATATCATCTCTGGCAGTAGAGCAAAACTCACCCCGTAACGCTGACAGGGCTGATGCAACCACCACTACGAAGGCCGCCTGCGCGGCCTTCGTAGTGGTAATACCTCTTAAATAAGCTGATCGCGCACCCTCACCCCCAGCCCCTCGCCCGCATGTGGGAGAGGGGAGTATATCGCATTCTGAGCGCAGCGAAGCATCTTCCAGTCCCGTGGATGGGAAGACCCTGCGCTGCGCTCAGAGTGACATGGGGCGGGATATCCGAGGTGACAAAGCGACGTCTGCGGTATTGCCAGCTTACAGTTGAGCTTCATATCAGCGATACCGCAGACGTGGCGCTGTCACCTCGGATATCCCGCCCCATGTCACCCTGAGTATCTGATGGTCGGCGGCCACAGGAGGCCGGTCTCCTGCCTCCTGCCTCCCGTCCACCGTCACTATAGAGAGAGGGGCAGGGGATGAGGGGACGAGGCCGGTGCGAGATCGGCGTATGCGAGACGTATCGGCCCTACGACCGCCCCCGGATGGCGGCGAGCACCCGCTCGGGCGTGAAGGGCAGGTCGGACACCCAGGCCCCGGTGGCGTTATAGATCGCCTCGGCGACGGCGGGGGCGAAGGGCACCAGGGGCAGCTCGGCCACGCCGCGCGCGCCGTGGGGGCCCTCGGGGTCGGCCAGATCCAGGATGATCGGCACGATGTCGGGG
>JBAXES010000591.1:0-3211 GCA_037140315.1 Chloroflexales bacterium | reverse complement strand
CATTCGTATCGTCCGTCGGCAGCGCCGCGCCGGTGAGCAGGGCCCCGAGGTCGGCGGCGAGTCCAAGCGGCAGGGCAGGGGAGATCTCGGCGGCGGCCTTCCACCAGGTCAGCGCGTGGCCCCAGGGGCCGGTCGCCGGGTAGATCTGCGCGCCAGCAGCAGACAGGAGATGCGCCTCAATGGTTTTGGTCGTTCGTGCCATACCTAGTCCTCCACTCGCCGTAGTCTCAGGCGTGCTGCGGGCAGCGCGTCGGCGATCATGGTGAGGAATCGCCCGTCGAGGGAGAGGTAGGGCCGCACCGTCGCCGGCTCCTCCATCAGGCCGAGCAGGGGGCGATAGCGGGACAGCACCTGCTCGGCGCGGCGGCGCTGGAGCGGGTCGGCGCTGGAGCGCGCGGCGGAGAGCTGTGCGATCAGCGGCCACTCCGGGCGCTCGGGGCTGCCCCGCCGCTGGAGGGCACAGTCGGCCTCGTAGACCGCGAGCACCAGGGGCCGCCATTCGCCGCCGCACTCCAGCAGCGCGCCAAGCAGCCGGCCAAGCTCGACGTTGGCTTTGGCGCATGTGGCCGGTATGCTATGCCGCAGCATTGCCTGGTTGGGGAGCAGGCTTAGCCAGCGATCGCGCAGGGCCGCCTGGATCGTCGGCTGGCGCAGCAGATCGTGAAGCAGCGCCCAGTTGAGCTGATCATCCAGCCGCGGAAGCCAAGCGGCGGTCAGTGGGCTTTGGGCGATCAGTAGGTGCGATACGTGCAGCCAGTCGTCGGCTGCCAGGCTGAGCTCGCTGAGGTGCTGAGATAGGCTGTGGTACGCTAGTGCTGTCTCGGGGTCGGTCGCCGCAGGGATTGCCTGGGCGAGGCGGAGCGTCATCACAAGCAGGCGCGGGTCGGGCCGATCCGCTGCCCAAGCAAGATTGTTCAGGGCGGCCGCCGTCCATAGGGCCACCGACGGGATGGATCGCGGGCGCAGCGCAGCGCCTCTGGGCCAGCCAGTGAGCAGGGCGTCGACCTGAGCTCCAAGCAGAGCTTGGAGCTGCGGGGCGGGCTGCGCAACTAGCCGGGCCAGCGTGGCGCTATCGCATACCGGGCCGACAGGATCGAGGGCACCCTCCCGGAGGCGCTGGAGAAAGATGGCGAGTGAGTGTGCGCTCATAGAGGTTTCCCAGGCTATTGGTGTTCAGGTGTCAGATACTAGGCTGCCTTCTCAGAACGCTAGGTATCTAGCGAGGTGGCGGCGCATGCCTGTAAAATCCGGTTCTGGCCTCCTATCCCACTGGCTATCGATTGATGGCAAAGGTTATATATACTTTACAGGTTGGGTAATACCGTAGAAGTAACATTGTGCGGCGACGAAGGCAAAACCGGGTCGTAGGGGAGCGTCGTGGCGCTTTCCTGCAACCCTGTTCTGCCTTCGTCGCCGTGTGGTGGCGGCGGTTTTAGGTGTGCCGAGGGCTTCCTGATGCGCTGCGCCTAAAGTTCGAGATCGGGCACCCGAATACGTATCGTCGGAGCGAGGGCCTGGTGATTGCCCTCACCCGCAGAGCATCTGCTCGATCTCGCGCGCGCCTAGGCGGGCGAGCAGATCCTCCAGCGTGATCGGATACTGGGTGTCAGCTATGATCGACAGGCCATCGGGCGTGACAATGAGCCGGAACTTCATCGTTCGCGCGCCCGGATCCTGTCCGTCGTTGCGGTAGTCATCGTGCTGCATCAGGTCGGGCAGGTACGGCACAAAGCGAATCGTTGGCTCTGCCATGGGTTCGTTCTTTCGCTCATCCAGAATGGGATACCTCCGCCGAAGTGTACGGACACCCCGGTACAATCCCCGTGACCAACAGCTACATTCTATCACCCTGGAGCGGTCGTTGGTCACGCGATATCCGCGCCATCGTCCGGAGGTAGCGGCATGCCCTGGTTGGCGATCATAGACGCCTCGACGTAGCGGCGCGGCATCGTCAGGCTGCTCCACCCCCCGGCCTCCTGGAGGCGCAGCGGATTGACGCCCGCGTGTGCGGCCTGGGTCGCCCAGAAGTGGCGGCAGTCGTGCGGGCTCAGTCCGGCGACGCCGGCGGCGCCCCCCAGGCGGGCCACCAGCTCGCGGATGCCCTGAATGGAGATCGCCCCGCCGAGGGTCGTTGCGCGCCGCCGCTCGACCGTGCTGATGAGCTGCCCGGCGGCGGGGGCGTCCTGGTCCATGTAGCGCTTCGCCGCCCGCTGGGTCGCGGGGGTGAGCTGGTGGGTCTGGATCGTATCTACCTTGCGCCGGTAGAAGGCCAGCAGCCCCCGCGCGGTGTCCAGGTCGGTCACCTGCAGGTCGGCGACCTCTGACACGCGCAGCCCGTGATCAAGCAGCAGGCACATCACCAGCCCGTCGCGGCGGCCCTTGGGGGTCGTGGTCGGCTGGCGCTTGAGCGCGGCGGCCTGGGCGGGGCTGATCTTAGTGGACTCGGCCTTCTTGTCGCCCCGCCGGGTCTTGGCGCGCGCGGCGTCGCGGTTGCGGGCGGCCTTGCCATGGGCCGGAGCCCTCACCGTCTCGATCAGGCGCAGCGAGTCGGCAGGGAGCGCGCCGGCGCGGGCGGCCTGGGCCGCGTAGCCGCGCACGGTCGAGAGGGCGCGGGCGATGCTGGCGCGCGCGTAGCCCATCCCCTCTTGCCACACGATAAAGCCCTCGACCAAGCCCCACGACACGTCGGCCCACGTGCGCGGGTCGTTGCCCCAGTCATCGGCGGCCCCCGCGACCCCCACGGCGATCAGATAGGTGCTCCAGCGGGCCAGGTCGGCATCTTGGGCGCGGCGGGTCTCGGCGGCGAGCCCGGCCCGGTAGCGGGCCAGCGCCCCGCGCGCGGCGGCCGTATCGGCAGCGGCGGCGGCCGCGGAGATCGGGCTCGGCGGCGCGAGCAGGTCCGCCGCAGGCAGCGCGAGGGCGGCGGCGGGGTCGGCTGTGGGTGCAGTTGTCTCCATGCCTTGATAATGCCAACTTATCAAGGCTTTGTCAAGCACCGATGAGCGCCCCCCTCTTGGATCTCCAGACTGTAGAACGGTCGATCCTGAAACCTTGTCTTACAATGCCGCAAAAGGCAGGCTGTGGGCGTTTTGGCCATGCTGGGACCTTCGGCTGCGCTCAGGGTAAACGCAGCGAGGAATCTTCCAGCGACCGTTGTGGGAAGACCCCTCGCTGCGCTCGGGGTGACCGGCGAAGACGTTGCTCCCGGCGC
>JBAXES010000590.1:0-3212 GCA_037140315.1 Chloroflexales bacterium | reverse complement strand
ACACCGCCCTGATCGCCGCCCGCGACGACCTGCGCTCCGGCCAGACCTACACCGTCACCGCGCTGCTCTCGCACGCCGACGTGCAGGGCCTCCGGGCCGCCGGCACCGGCTACCCCGGCTGGGTGCGCGAGCGCTACCTCCAGCTGCCCGACAGCGTCACCCCGCGCACCCGCGACCAGGCCGCCCAGGTCGTGTCCGCCGCCGAGGCCCGCACGCCCTACGACCAGGCCATCGCCATCCAGGACTACCTGCGCGCCCTGCGCTACAACGAGCAGATCCCTGGCCCGCCCGCCGGCGTCGAGCCGGTGGACTGGTTCCTCTTTACGCAGCGCGAGGGCTACTGCGACTACTACGCCTCATCGATGGTGGTGATGCTGCGCTCCCTCGGCGTGCCGGCCCGCTGGGTTCAGGGCTACGCCGGCGGCGTCTTCAACGCCGAGCGGGGTGTCTACGAGGTGCGCGAGAACGTGGCCCACAGCTGGCCCGAGGTCTACTTCCCCGAATTCGGCTGGGAGCGCTTCGAGCCAACGCCGGCGAGCTACACGGCGCTGCCGGTGCGCCCGCTCACAGCCTCCGCCGCCAGCGACCTGGGCACCGCCGTCGGGCCGCTGGTGGGGCCGGGCCTCCCCGACCCAAGTCGCTTTGAGAACCTCGACAGCGGGCCGGATCAGATCGAGCGACGCAGCGGCGCCCTCACAAACCCGGCCCCGGCCCAGAGCTGGCGGGCCACCCTCGCGGTCCTCGGCGGCCTGCTGGGCGCGCTCGCTATGGCGGCCGTGGCGGTCTACGCGCGCTGGCGCTACGAGCTGCGCGGCCTCAGCCGCATCTCGGCGGCCTACGCGGGTATGGCGTTGCTGGCCAGCTGGGGTGGCAGCGCCCAGGCCCCCCAGAGCACGCCCCTGGAGTACGCCGCGCGCCTCGCCGGCGATCTGCCCGCCCACCGCGACACCATCACCCAGATCGCGGCGGCCTACCAGGCTGAGCGCTATCACCGCCGCCGCGCCGACCTGCCCACATATGAGGACGAGCGCGCCCTGCGCCACGACCTGATACGCCGCATCTTCACCGGCATCGGCGCGCGCCTGCCTCAGCCCCGACCCAGAGCCTAGCGCGGCGGCACGCGGCATGCCCCCGCGTTCGCGCCTTCCGCCCCATTTCGCATCTAGACGCGGGCGAGGCGGCATTCCTCGCCTGAAGGGATATACACCCCTCTCCCGCGTGCGGGAGAGGGGTTGGGGGTGATGGGTATCCGGCGGCAACTGCCACCTGCGAACCTTGCCCTATCGCGATAGAGCCTTCCGCGCGTTCCGCGGCCAGTCGGGGTCGTCGCGCAGCGTGTGGTCCACGGAGACCAAATCGACGCTGCCGTCGCGGATGACGCTGTCGGCCAGCTGGTAGTCGCCGTGCAGACCGAAGCCGATCACCGGCACATCGGGGGTCACTCGCTTAATCCCGCTGGCCAGCGGCACCGCCCAGCCGGGGAAGCGGGCCAGGGTCGTCGAGCCGTCGGCGGACACCGTCACATCGAGCAGGCGCACGCCGGCCGAGGTAACCCGCTTCGCGATCACGCGGGCGTCCTGGAGGCCCATGCCGCCGGGCACAAACTCCTCGGCGGCCAGGCGGAAGCCGATGATCATGCGCGGGCCGATCCAGCGGCGCACGCCCTCGACCACCTCCAGCGCGAAGCGCAGCCGCCCGGCCACGCCGCCGCCGTAGGCGTCCAGGCGATGGTTGCGCGCCGGCGAGACGAGCGCGTGGATCAGGCCGCCATCGGCAGATGAGATCAGCACCCCGTCGGCCCCGGCGCAGTGGGCGCGCCAGGCCGCCGTAATGAAGCTGTCGCGCGCAGCGAGCAGATCGGCCCCGCCGAGCGCATCGGACTCCAGGGGCGCGGCGAGGCTGAGGATGACCCTGGCCCCCCGATCACGGACGGCCGCGACCAGGCGGCACAGGCCGGGCACAAAGTCGTCGTCGTAGCCGCCCAGGTGTACCTCCCCCGTGTCGGCGGGCGGCGGCACCACCAGCAGCGGCTCGCTCAGGATCAGCCCGACCCCGCCGCGGGCGCGCCGGGCGTAGTACTCCACGAGATCGGTGCCCACAAAGCCATCGGCCACTGCGAATCCGCTGGCGGAGGACGCCATCACAATGCGGTTCGGCAGCACTTTGCCAGCGATGGTGAGTGTGCTGAAAAGATCGGCCATACCACCCCGCGCTACGCTTCATGCCCGATCGAAGTATAGCGTGGCGCGGCATAGATATGCAAGGCGTGAGGGCGCGAGGGCCAGGGCTGCCCTCGCACCCCTCCGCTGTCATCCCTCTGTAACCTGCACGCCTTACACGGCCCCAAGGCAGCGTTTACCATGCTAGTGTGCCCTCTCCACCGTGAAAGGTGCCGCCGATGCTTACGCCCCACTCGTTCCCGTTCTTCCGGGGCGGCCGCACGATCCGCCTCGTGCGATCCGCCCTCCAGCGCCATATACAAGACGAGCCCGCCGCACGGCTGCTGCCCGCCCTGCTCCAGATACCCATCGCGCCCGCGCCGATCCCCGACCCGGCGGCCATCCTCGCCCACGCCGGCGGGATCGCCCTCTGCGGCCCGCCGGCGTCGGGGCGCAGCCTGGCCATGCTCCAGATCCAGGCCCGCTGGGCCGCGACCGGCGCGGGCGGCCCGACCATCGCCCTCGCCCTCGCCGCCGACGACGCCTCCAACCTCAGCCCCCGCGCCATCGTGGCCGGCGCCATCCACCGCGCCGGGCTGCCGGCCAGCTACGCCGAGGGCGACCGGCCCATGATCCTGCTGCTCGACGGCTGGGAGGAGCTATCAGCCGACCGGCGCGCCCTCTGGCGCAGCTATGCCGTGGCCGCCGCCACCTGGCCCGTCGCCCGCGTGGTGATCAGCCTGCCCGCCGACGAGGCGTGGTTCGGCATGGCCAGCCTCGACCTCGTCGCGCCCGACGATGACGCCCTGGCGGTCTGGCTCGGCCAGCTGCTGCCCGCCCACGACCCCGGGATCATCCTGGCCGCCCTCGCCTGCGAACCCCTCGCCGCCATGCGCGGCAATGTCGGCGACCTGCTGCTGCTGGCCCTGATCTACCCGATCATCGGCATGCCCCTCTCGCGCGCCCACCTCTACGAGCAGGCCTACGCCCTGGCCCGCCCCATCCTCGGCGACGCCGAGGATGGGGCGGGCCAGGGCGTAGGCCTGCTCGTAG
>JBAXES010000589.1:0-3214 GCA_037140315.1 Chloroflexales bacterium | reverse complement strand
TCAGCGTACGTTACCGTTCAGGCAATTGCACTGCATCAGGATGCGATATTTCTGTTCCCTGTTCCCTTGTCTTACCGTGTCTCTCCCAGATCGGTCTCATCCTACAGGACATCGACATGCCCGGCTGCTACAGCGACCTCGACCTGAGTCCGAACCCGCTCGAGCTGGCCCGCCAGGCCCGCGCTGCCGGTGCCGGCTATATCGACCTGACCAGCAGCAACCCCACCCAGCAGGGGCTGCTCTTCCCGCCCGAGGCGCTGCGCGCGGCCGCCGAGGGCTACTGGGAGTCCCGGCGCTATGCGCCCGACTCACGCGGCAGCTCGTCGGCCCGCGCCGCCATCGCCGCCTACTACGCTGGGCGCACCCCGCCGCTCGCGCTGGGTGACGATGACATCTTCATCACCGCGAGCACAAGCGAGGCCTACGGGCTGCTCTTCGCCCTCCTGGCCGACCCCGGCGACAACCTGCTCGCGCCGGCCGTCACCTACCCGCTCTTCGAGTACCTGGCCGCCCTGCGCGATATTGAGCTGCGGCCCTACCAGCTGATCGAGGGCGAGGGCTGGCGGATCGACGGGGCCTCGCTGCTGGCTGCGGCGAGTCGGCGCACCCGCGGCGTGCTGATCATCTCGCCGCATAACCCCACCGGCGCTGTCGTGGGCGCCCCGCTGGCCGAGCTGAGCCGCCTGGGCCTGCCCGTCATCTGCGACGAGGTCTTCGCGCCGTTTCACTATGCGGCGCCGCCAGCCCCGCCCCTGGCCGCCATCCACCCCGACCTGCCGGTCTTCACGCTGAATGGCATCTCGAAGCTCTTTGCCCTGCCCGATCTGAAGCTGGGCTGGGCGGCCCTGAACGCGGCGGCGCGGGGCTATGGCGGCCGGCTTGAGCTGCTCAACGACACCTTCCTCGGCGCCAACAGCCTCACCCAGCATATGCTGCCGCAGCTCTTTGCCGCAGGCGTGCCCTTTGTCGACTCGATGGTCGCCCGGGTTCGGGGCAACCTCGACGATGCGCTGGCTGCGCTGGCTGGCCACCGGCGGCTGCGGGCCAGCGGGCCTGATGGTGGCTACTGCCTCTTCCCTGAGGTCGCTGGCTGGGAGGACGAGGAGGCCCTGGCCCTACACCTGCTCGACCATGGCATCCTCGCCCACCCGGGCTTCTACTATGGTGATGTGCCGGGCACCCACCTGATGATCTCGGCCCTCACCGAGCCGATCGCCTTCCGTGAGGGACTCGCCCGTCTGACGGCCGCGCTCAGCGCGTGAGGGCGGATTTTCCACTTCTCTTTACACTCTTGGCTGTCGAGAGGCGCGAATCGCCCATTGTGTAGGCATGTGGATATTGCATCTGTGCGTACCCTCGTGTATACTCATCGTGATCGGCGGCATGGTTGCGCCGATCATATGCCCATGTGCCATCTACGCTGAGGAGCCGGAGTGGCAGATCGCTCGCCAAAGCCCGCCGCGCCGCCGGACGATACTGATCAGTCCCTGCTGGACGCGCTCCTGAATGATACGGTGCCGAGTCGGCGCGAGCAGCTCCGGCCCGCGCGCCTGCGCTCTGCGTCTGAGCAGCGCCGGGCGGCCCTGCAGCCCTACCTCCTGCGCACCTGGCTTGACCGCGCCCTGCAGATTGCAGAGCGCGCCCTGGTGCTGTCGGCCGCTGCCGTCTTTCTGTACTGGCTGGCCGACGGCTATGGCCGCGACTGGCTCCACGAGCTGCGCAGCGCGCAGCCCGCCCAGGCCGCCATCGATACCGCCACCGCGCCCACGCCGGCGATGCGTATGCCCAACACCGCCCCGCCTGCGGTGGCGGCTGATCTGCCGGCGCTGCCCTTCACCACGCCCGATATGGACGGCCCGCCGGCCAGATCGGACTTTATGGCACCCCAGCAGGTGCTCGCCATGCCTGTGGCTGCCGACCCGCGCCCACAGCGGCTGATCATGCCCACGATCGGCGTCGATACGCCGGTCAAAGAGGTTTTTGTGGTCGATGGGGCCTGGCAGGTGGCCGACTATGCGGCGGGCTACCATGATGGCACCGCCCTGCCGGGCAACACCGGCAACACGGTGCTCTCTGGCCACGCCGGCCTGCGCGGCGGGGTCTTTCGCGATCTTGGGGATCTACAGCCGGGCGACGATGTGATCATCGAGACCGGCGGGTGGAGCTACACGTACCGTGTCCGCACCCTCAAGCCGGTCTGGCCGACGCAGATCGAGGTCATGAACGCCACGTCAACGCCCGTGCTCACCCTGATCACCTGCACAAACTGGGATACGCAGCGCCTGATCGTGGTCGCCGATCTGATCAGCGCCCGACCGCGCAGCTGAAGCGAGGAGATGCTATGCAGCCGCCTGCCGAAGGCCGACCCCCAACTCGAACTGGCCGTGGCCGCGCCCCCGCCCGCTGGACGGGATGGGAGGTAGCCCTAATCGCGCTCAGCGCCCTGATGATCGCGTTCCCGCTCTATGCTGAGGCGACGCGCTGGATTATGCCGCCCCTCGCCCCCGCTCAGGAGATCTCCCCGAGCGCGGCACCGACCGACGTCCCGCCGAGCGCGGCACCGACCGACGTCCCGACAGCGGCAGGCCCATCGCTAAACCTGGTGCCGACGTCCACAGAAATCCCTCTGACCAGCACGCCGACCACCACAGGGGCTACGCCCACAAACACACCGGTGCCCGGCGCGCCGACAGCTACGCCTACCCGCACAAACACACCGGTGCCCGGCGCGCCGACAGCTACGTCTACCCGCACGAGCACACCGGTGCCCGGCAATATCCGCGTCTTTAAGGTCGCGTCGGTGTCTGATGCTGCCCCCGGCCAGCAGTTCAGCTACAGCATCTCGGTGATCACAACCAACACAACCGACACCCCGGTGACGATGAGCGACTCGCTCAGCAGCAGCCTAAGTGTGATCGGCGTCAGCGCGACCGGCGGCAGCTGCTCGTCGGGGCAGACGGTGAGCTGCAGCCTGACGATCAGCGATGTGAAGCCCGCATCGGTGACCATCCAGGTGCGTGTGAATTCCAGCACGCCAAGCAAGACGGTGATCTCGAACGTGGCGAGCGCCGGCGGCAGCGACTCGAGCACGGTGAACGTGCGCGTAATTGGTGTGGCCGTCTCGGCCACGATTACGCCGGGAGGGCCGACGCTCACCCCCACAGCTCAGGGGATTGTCACCGCCACGCCCACCACCACCTCGGCTTCGCCCAAC
>JBAXES010000588.1:0-3218 GCA_037140315.1 Chloroflexales bacterium | reverse complement strand
GGCCCGTAGGGGGCGGGCAGGCTCGCCGGCGGCATGCTCAGGTTCACCGTCTGGCCCGTGGACGAGCGCTCGGGGCTGATCGGCTGGCCGGTGATCGGGTCGAACCGATACTCGGCCGGCGGCGGCGGGGCCTGCGTGGCTACGCCGGGGGCCCCGCTGCGCGCCTGGCCCTGGCTCTGGCCCTGGCGCAGCACCTCGCGGCCGAGGCGGGCGGCCTCCTGGCCAAACTCCTGCCCGAAGCGCGAGGCCTCCTCGCCGAACTGCTGGACATTCTGCTGGAAGCTCTGCGGGCCGGCGGACGTGTTCGCCCGGGGCATGACGATCCAGAGCACCACATAGACCGGCAGACCGAGGCCGCTCGTTAGCGTGACGAGCACAAAGATCAGGCGCACGATCACCGGGTCGATAGTGAAGTACTCGGCCAGCCCGCCACAGACGCCGGCGATCATCGACTCGGTGGGGCTGCGGGTGAGTCGCGGTTGCATAGCTCCACTCCTTAAACAGCTCACGTCTTACAGCGAAGACGGTGGGCGACGACAGGCGCATCGTCGCCGCTACTGGCCATTCGACGGCGGCCTATGGTCAAATGTTGCGCCCGCAGGCGCATAAAACACACCAGTTCTTCACCGATTCTGAACATCGGCCCGAACATTTGTGACAGTAGGTGTCACACGGGCATCATACAATGAAAGTGTCCACCTGTCAGATTGCGCACTTGTGCGGTCCCCGCGTACGAGCCTGCACGTAGCCGCGAAGGAGACACCGAATGGCGAGCCAGACCCAACCCTCGACAGCGCCCCACCTCGATTGGCCGGCAAACCAGCTGACCTGGATCGGCCGGCAGCTGCTGCTGGTGCCCGAGGCCGTGCTGCTGCTCACCCTCCTCTGCCTGCACGCCGCCCTGGGGCCATCGACGGCCCTCGTCGCCGCAGGGGCGGGCCTCGTGCTCTGGTTCGCGGCCAGGATGGCCCTGCTGTACAGCGTCCGCCGGTCGGTGGAGTCGGCGCGCTATGGCCGGGCCGAGGCGTTGGCGCATATGGCCGTCAGGCTCTACCCGCTCTCGGCCGACGCCCACGCCCTGCTGGGCGCGGTGTACCTCGCCCGCGGTAAGCCCGCCGCAGCGGTGGCGGCCCTGGGCCGGGCCGTGCGCTACTACCCGATCCAGGCCGGGCTGCGCGCCGCCCTGGGTGCCGCGCTGATAGAGGATGGCCGCGCCCCCGATGCGCTATCCGAGACCGCCGCCGCCCTGCGCCTCGACCCTGCGTGCGCCTCGGCCCACCTGCACCAGGCCATCGCAGAGGATCTGCTCAACGTCCCCCCCGAGATCATCGAGCGACACCTGCGGGCCGGGCTGGATCAGCCGGCCGCCCCCGCCGACGAGGCGGCGCTGCGCTGCGCCCTGGCCCGCATCCTGCTCCGCCAGGGCAACGCCGCCGAAGCCCGGCGCGATATCGCGCGGGCCGAGCAGCTGCTGCCGAGGATCCAGGTGCCACAGCAGGCCAGCCTCCACTACCAGATCGGCGCGATCCTGCACCACTTAGGAGAGTCCGATGCCGCCCACGCGCACTTCGCAGCCAGCGAGTCCCTCGACCCGCACGGCCCCTACGCCGCCGCCGCCTGGCGCGCAGCTCGGTCATAAATGGTGAGGGTGTGGGAGAGCGAAGCTCTCCCACAAAAAACAGTACAGCATGTGCCTGCTGGGCGCAGAATAAACCAACGAGCGGGGAGCGGCTTGGCCGCTCCCCGCTCGTTGGTTGGTGACGCCTGGGGCTATGCCCGAGGGTCGAGCGCCCCGAAGTCGAGCGGGTTCTGGTTCACCCACTGCCCGCCCTGCATCGCCCAGACCTGATAGTCGAGGTGCGGGCCGGACGACTGGCCTGTCGATCCGACATAGCCGATCAGGTCGCCGGTGCGCACAGCCTGCCCGTCGGTCACGGCGAAGCTGTCGAGGTGCGAGTAGCCGGTGCGGTACTGGCTGTTGGCCACCCAGATGTGGTTGCCGGCCGGCCAGCTGTTCGGCGCGAGGGCCGCCACGCCGCTCTGGGTCGCGTAGATGGGGTGCTGCAGCGTGGCGGCGGGGTCGGCCGCGCCATCGCCGTTCCCGTCGATCGCGAGATCGACCGCCCCCCACGTGGCGGCGGGGGCGTGGCTGCCCACGCCGTAGCCCTGCGTCATCACCGTGTTGCGAGCGCCGAGCGGGTTCCCCTGCGGGCGGGTGTCATCGCCGAGGCCGCGGCCCTTGGCCTCGCCGACGAGGCCTGCCGGGGCCGCGTTGGCGATCGCGGCGCTCTGGGCCGAGCCGCCGCGCGGTGCCCACTGGCTGAGCCGGGCGTCCCCGCCGCTGCGGGCGGTGAAGAAGAGGTAGAGCAGGCCGATCAGGGCCAGGGCCAGGACGACCGTGCGCACGCCGCCAGCGCTGTGCATCCTAGTGAACCTTGTTCGTGCGCCACTCGTCAACCAGGCTGGTGACGGAGCTAATATAGGCCTGGACATCATTCTCGAAGGACGGCGCGTAGATCGGGACAATATCCTGCACCGTTTGCGTGCCGCGCCCCTGGATATACTCGGTGTCGATCAGGCGATACCAGTCCTCGATGCCCTCGTCCCACGTGGTATAGTCGCGGAAGCGGCCATAGCACGTCTCGTAGCCGGCGCAGATAATGTTGCCGACATTGTGCGTGCTGGCGCCGTCCGGCTTGAGCCCGGCCCAGCCCGCATTCGTGCCGGCGCTGCTCTCGTGGATGAAGAAGGCCACGGCAAAGGCCGGGTCGATGCCGTACTTGATGCCCAGGTCATGCCATGCCTGGCCGGTGCCGGCGGCCGGCGAGCCGTATGCGGCCAGGATCGTGTCGATCTGCTGGCCGCTCAGGCTCGGCGCGCCCTTCAGTGTGTAGTCCCCGGCGGGGTTGGCCGTGCCGGAGAGCTGCGGTCGGCTGGCGCTGTTGGCCAAGCTCCCCGCGCCGATGGTGCGGAGCAGCGTCCCCCCCCAGTGGCTCAGGCCCGCGCTATTTGTGCCGAGCATACTGGCCAGCACTAGCAGGCTGAACAGCATGACCACGCCCAGCATCAGCCAGCGGTTCAGGCTGATCGGCGGCAGCGCGCTCGCCGGGCTGTAGCTGCGGTACGTGCGCGCGGCGATCTGCTCGGCGTGGCGCAGAGATGCCTCGGCGTCATCATGGCACATCTGGGCCTCTATCAGCGCCTCGTCGGGGCCGGCC
>JBAXES010000587.1:0-3227 GCA_037140315.1 Chloroflexales bacterium | reverse complement strand
CGCTGCGCTGGGCGGCGGCAGGGCTGGGGGCCGCCCCACGGCGGTGGCCCCCGTGGCCTCGCCCAGGGCCTGCACAAAGGCCCCGGCGCTGGGGAACCGCGCGCTCATATCGGTGGAGATGGCGCGCAGCAGCACCGGGTCAAGGGCGGGCGACAGATCGGCGGCGACGCTGCTGGGCGGCGGCGGCTGGCGGTAGAGGTGGCCGGTCAGCACATCCTGGGCGTTGCCCTCGAATGCCTGACGACCGGTCAGGGCGCGGTACGCCAGCATGCCCAGGGCGTACACATCGGTGCGGGCATCCACCGGGCGACCGGCGATCTGCTCGGGGGCCATATAGTCGGGCGTGCCGATCAGGGCGCCGGTGGTGGTGATGCCGGGCGCGTCGAGCCGCTTGGCAATGCCGAAGTCGGTCAGGATCACCTCCGGGACGCCGGAGGCTGTCTGGCTGAGGAAGATGTTGCCGGGCTTAATGTCGCGGTGGATCACCCCGCGGCTATGGGCGTAGTCGAGGGCGTCGGCCACCGGCCCGAGGATCTGGCAGAGCCTGGCGGGGGCGAGGGTGCCAGCGCGCTGGAGGTGGTCGTGGAGCGTCTCGCCGCTGAGCAGCTTCATGGCGATATAGGCCATGCCGTCGTGCTTGCCGACATCGTAGACCGGCACGATGTTCGGGTGCTCCAGGGAGGCCGCCGTCACCGCCTCGCGGGTGAAGCGCTCGGCCAGGGACTGGTCGTCGCCATACTGGGGGTAGAGGATCTTCACGGCCACATCGCGCTGGAGCACCGTGTCGGCGGCGCGGTAGACGACGGCCATCCCGCCGCGGCCCAGCAGCTCTTTAATTAGGTAGCGACCGAGGCGCTGGTTGATGATTGTTCTCAACATGCGATCAGACCGCCTGCCAGGCTTTGTGGACGCCTAGCGTGTATTTTAACATATTCAGTCTTGCGGTTCATCAGCCCAGGGCTAGTGCAAAGCCCTGGGGCTGCTCCCCAGACCCAGCTTTTTGTTAGGTTTGGGCGGCAAAGCCGCCCGAACCTAACAAAAAAAGAACGTGGGGGCGACGAAGCCGCCCCCGCACCCCCACCGGGAGGTGACGGCCCATCAGCCGCCTGTCAGGCGGCCACCATCGTGCGCCATGGTATACTTTGGCGTCTCTCGACTCGAGGATACACGCAACGCTGCAGGAGTCGGGCCTGTTCTCCGCACCCTGCACCCGCATAGGCCCATGTCACTTCGCGACCGATTCACGCGCCACACCTACGCCGGGAGCCCGGTGCTACGTCGGCCGGCCCTCCCCGGGCTGCTGCGCCGCCGCCAGGTCGCCCCGCCCGCGCGGCTGCCGCGCCTCTTCGCGCAGATCCTCGTCGCCCTGGCGGTGCTGGTGGCGCTCGCTGGCGGCGGGGTGGCCGGGGCGGTCTATGGCATCTACGCCCAGACGGCGGCCATACTGAAGCCGCGCCTTGCCGCCCTTAACGACCGCAACCTCTTCCAGACCTCGCGGATCTACGACCGCAACGGCACCATGCTGTACGAATTCTTCGACGCTGGCAAGCGCACCAACATTAGCTTCGATGAGATCTCGCCCCTGCTGGTGCAGGCCACGGTCGCCGTCGAGGACAAGTCGTTCTTCACCAACAAGGGTATCGACCTGAACGGCATCCTGCGCACGGCGATGAACAGCCTCAAGTCCGGCTCGGAGACCGGCGGGGCCTCGACGATCACCCAGCAGGTGATCAAGAACAGCGTGCTCACCATCGAGGAGCGCGCCCCCGACAAGCGCTACGAGCGCAAGATGAAGGAGATCATCCTCGCCCAGGAGCTCGATAAGATCTATGATAAGCAGGGCATCCTCGACCTCTACCTGAACGAGAACTTCTACGGCAACCTGGCCTACGGGATCGAGGCCGCCAGCGAGGTCTACTTTGGGGTGAAGGCGCGCGACCTGAGCCTGAACCAGGCGTCGCTCCTGGCCGGCCTGCCCCAGCTGCCCAGCGTCTATAACCCGATCAACTACCTGGAGCGGGACGCCCAGGGCGGGTATCTGCCCGGCGTGCGCCTCGGCGAGGGCTGGGAGCAGGCCAGCTACGAGCTGCCGGCCAACCTCAGCGCGCCGCGCTGGCGCCAGGTGGCGGTGCTGCGTCGCATGGTCGAGGACGGCTACGTGAGCGCCGGCCAGGCCCGCGCCGCCATCGCCCAGCCGCTGCGCTTCGCCCCCCAGGAGGTGCCGCTCAACGCGCCGCACTTCGTCTTCTATGTGCGCGACCTCATCCAGGAGCGCTACGGCCAGGCCGCCCTCACCGGCGGCGGCCTGCGCATCACCACCACCCTCGACCTCGACATGCAGCAGATGGTGCAGCAGAAGGCCTCCGAGCGGATCAAGGAGCTTCAGTCACGCAACATCCACAACGCGGCGGTGGTTGTGATGCAGCCGAACACCGGCCAGATCCTGGCGATGGTCGGCAGCATCGACTACCGCGCCGTCGTGCCCACGACCACCAGAGGCGAGACGGGCAACGTGCTCGACGGCCAGGTGAATGTGGCCACGCGCGAGCGGCAGCCCGGCTCGGCGCTCAAGCCCTTCACCTATCTCTCGGCCATGGAGCAGGGCATCACCCCCGACACGGTGATCTGGGATGTGCCCACGCAGTTCCCGCTGAGCCCCGGCGAGTGGTACGCGCCGCTGAACTACAACGCGAAGTTTAACGGCCCGGTGCGCATGCGCAGCGCGGTGGCGAACTCGCTGAACATGCCCGCCGTGAAGGCCCTGAAGATGGGCGGGATCAAGAACGACCTGGATCTGCTCGACCGGGTGGGCGTGAAGACCGGCCTCAAGCGCGGCGCGGGCTTCTACGGCCTCTCGCTCACCCTGGGCGGCGGCGAGGTGACGCCCCTGGAGCTGACGACGGCCTACAACACCCTGGCCAGCGGCGGGCGCTACCACGCGCCGGTGTCGATCCTGGAGATCACCGACGCCGCCGGGCGCACCCTCGAGCGCTTCACGCCCGCCCCCGGCGACCAGGTCGTCGCGCCGGATCTGGTGGCGATCCTCACCGATATGATGAGCGACGACCGGGCGCGCGCGCCGGTGTGGGGCCTGAACAGCCAGCTCAAGCTGAGCCTGCCCGCCGCAGTCAAGACCGGCACCTCCAACGACTGGCGCGACGCCTGGGCCGCCGGGTTCACGCCCTTTCTGACCGTCGGCGTCTGGACGGGCAACAACAATAATGAGC
>JBAXES010000586.1:0-3232 GCA_037140315.1 Chloroflexales bacterium | reverse complement strand
ACCCCGTCGGCGGCGGCCACCGCCACCACCGCGTCCAGCGGCAGCCCGGCCGCGCGGGCCTGGCGGATCATGCCGCCCGGCTCGGCCAGCCCGGTGGTCTCCACCACGATCTGCTCCGGGTCGGCCAGCGCGATCAGCTCCTCCACGGCCACCAGGAAGTCGCTGCCGGCGGCGCAGCAGATGCAGCCGCCGGTCAGCTCGACCAGCGGCGGGCCGCCGGCGCGCCCCAGGGCCGCCCCGTCGAAGCCGGCCTGGCCGATCTCATTGACCACCAGGGCCAGGCGCCGGCCCGCGCCGCGCGCCAGCAGCGCCCGCAGCAGCGTGGTCTTGCCGCTGCCCAGGAAGCCGGTCACAATCGTGATCCGCAGGGTCATGGCGCGCGCTCCGCGTAGCCGGTCAGCTCGACGTAGCCGCTGCCGCCGACCGGCGCGCCGGCGCGGGTGCCGCTGATCTGCGCGGCCCCCTCCCAGTAGGCCACGCTCACCGGCAGCTCCTGGTCGGCCAGGTAGGGCGCGATCTCCAGGTCGAGCTGCACGGCGGGGGCGCGCAGGTGCCAGCGGGCCGGGTAGACGGCGCCGGTGCGCGGGCTGCGCCAGGTGTCGAGCACATCCACCTGCACGTCCGCGCTGGCCAGGCTGGCTTGCGACCCGTCGGCGGACACCAGGCGCCCGGCGCTGTAGGGCGAGACCGCGCCGCCGCGCTGGCGCAGGCGGTAGAGCATCAGGCTGCCGCCGTCGCCCAGCTGGAGCGCGAACCAGTCCCAGCCGACCACATCGCCCTCAAGGCTGCTCGTGCTCCACTCGCGGTCCATCCAGCTCAGGCCGCTGACCCGGTAGCGCGCGTCGCCCACGCGGATCTCGCCGGTGGTGGCCATGCGCGGCAGCGAGTAGTAGTACGAGGCGTTGCCCGCGCTCGGCCCCTTCTGGCTCAGCCCGGCGGCGCCCTGCAGCACCGGCGGCGCGCCGTTGACGGCGCGCAGGTCGATCCCGACATCGCCCTGGGCGGCCCGCAGGCGCATGTCCATGCCCCCGGGGCCGCCGCCATCCACCGACCAGTCCTCCAGGAAGACCCGGAAGGGCGCGCCGCTCGCCCCGGCGAGGCCGGCCCCGCCCCGGCTGAAGCGCTCGAAGGCGTGGAACTGGCCGCCGGACACATCGCTCAGGGCCAGGTGGCCCATGTAGATGTCGCGGGTGGCCCAGGCCGACTGGCGCGCGGGGGCGGCCGGGGCCAGGGCGCGGCGGAAGATCGTCAGCTGGTAGCCGAAGTGGTGGCCTACGCCATCGTCGAGGTTGCCGGTGAAGTACCACCACTCGGTGAGGAACTCCGGGTGCGGGCCGTGGTCTTGCGGGAAGGCGAAAGGCCGCGGGGCCAGGGCGCGGGCGTAGCCGGACACGCTGTCGGCGCTGAGGGCCTCGACGGCCCCCAGGCGGGCGCGCAGCTCCGGCTGGGCCGGCGCGGCGCAGGCGGCCAGCAGCGCGACGCATGCCAGGAGCAGCGCGGGCAGAACCTTCCGGCGGCGCGGGCGGTATATGATCGGGTGCATAGACGCCATTGTAGGGCCGAAGCGTTTGCCGCGCAATCGCTTCGGCCTTACAATGGCCACATCGTCAGGATTACCAATGGACTACCAAGACATCGACGACGCGGCGCGCGTGCTGGTGGCGGTGGTGCCCCGCGTGCGCGACCTGGAGCTAGCCCGCGCCGAGGGCTGGTATCGGGTGCCCCTGGCCCGCCTGCCGGCCCGCTTCGCCGCCGACTTCCTGGCCTTCTACCTGCCGGCGACCTTCGGCGCGGAGCGCTGGGCGGTGCGCCACTACGCGCCGGTGCTGCGCTACCGGATTGCCCCCCGCCGCGAGCTGCTGCCCGCCGAGCCGGATCACCCGCGGGCCGGCGAGCGCTACTACCGGGTGGAGATCGGCCCGCTGGAGCCGCTGCCGCTGCCCATCCCCGCCGGGCGACTGCGCCGGGTGAGCTTTATCAGCACGACCTTCGGGCAGCTCCGGCGCGCCCGCGATGTCTGCGAGCTGTTCCGCCCCGACGAGGACGCCGCGCCCCCCGACGACATCTGGGGCGCCGGCATGGCCGGCAGGAGCCTGACGTGATTAATGCTGAATGCTGAATGTTGAATGTTAAATGACGGGCATTGCGATGGTCTTAATCGAACCGCCAAACACGGTATTTATCAATGAGTACCCCGTAAACTAAATCTTCTTGTATTTTCCTGCTGTGTCGCGTAGGCTGGCAGCATGAAGAAACAACACGTCACCTTGACCGAGGCTGACCGAACCACGTTGGAGTCCTTGCTCGCGAAAGGAACCTTGGCGGCAAAAACGTTCAAGCGTGCGACCGCCTTGCTTGAGCTTGATCGGGGCAAAACGCTCAGGGCCGTGGCTGAGACCTTGGATACGGCGCGCACGAAACTGAATTCCCACTACGAGCAGGTTCATGCCGCCAACACAAAATACAAGGAAACGTAGTTTACGGGGTAATTACCCATGTACGCTATTATCGTGGCCAACGCGCCAGCATTCGACGCCGCGCCCTTCGCAGACGCCCTGGCGGCCGCCGACCTCATCATCGCCGCCGACGGCGGGGGCAACGCCCTGCACGCCGCCGGGGTGGTGCCCGGCCTGGTGGTGGGTGACCTCGACTCGCTTGAGCCGGCGGCCGAGGCGGCCTTCCGCGCCGCCGGGGCCGAGGTGCGGCGCTTCCCGGCAGAGAAGGACGAGACCGACCTGGAGCTGGCCCTGCTGCTGGCGGCGGCCCGCGGCGCCGACCAGATCGACATCCTGGGCGCCCTCGGCGGTCGCTGGGACCAGGGCATGGCCAACGTGGCCATGCTCGCCCTGCCCGAGCTGGTCGGGCTGCGCGTGCGCCTGCTCGACCTCGATCAGGAGGCGTTCCTGGTGCGCGGCGCGGCCGAGATCCCCGGCGCGGCGGGCGACACCGTCTCGCTGCTGCCGCTGGGCGGCGCGGCCCGCGGCGTCACCACCCGCGGCCTCCACTACCCGCTGGAGGGCGTCACCCTGCGCTTCGAGCGCTCGCGCGGCATCAGCAACGTGATCACGCAGCCCCCCGCCCACGTCTCTGTGGGCGAGGGGCTGCTGCTTGTCGTTCACCACCTCAGGTAGAAGCGGCATCTGCGGAGCAGGGCTCATGCAACATCCCTGGGGCTGCGCCCCAGACCCAGCTTTTTGTTGGGTTTGGGCGGCTTCGCCGCCCAAACCCAACA
>JBAXES010000585.1:0-3233 GCA_037140315.1 Chloroflexales bacterium | reverse complement strand
ACGATCTGGCCACCGCCGATGATCACCTCGCCCAACCGCCCCTCCACGAGCGCCGCAGCGAGATCACCGGCCGACGGGGCCACCTGGAGCCAGAGGCTCTGGTCGTTGACAACGACCAGCGGCTGGCCGATCACCCGCTGCGGGTCGTCGCACCAGCACTGGTTGACCGCCACCCGCGCTGCGGCCAGCGCCTCGGCGCCCTTGATCTCGCGGGTGTAGCGCGAGCCGAAGGTCATTGCGCGCGGGTCGGCCGTGTGCGGGTAGTCGGCCTCCGCGAGATTGAGCCAGCGCAGCTGCTCCACCTGAGGCTGGGTCTTCTTCTGGAGGATAAGTAGGTCGGTGGCGCTGACCGAGCAGCTCATGCGCCGAAAGACGCCGTTGGACAGACGGAACGCGCCCAGCAAGGTGGCCTGCTTGGCCAGGAACGTGCGCACCGCGCGGGCCTGCTTGTCCGCAGACGAGGCGCAGCGCATTGGCGAAGAAATAGTCGTGGATCGTGCTGCGCAGCGCGGCGGGCACGGTCGGGTCGTGGACAGCCAGCTCGCCGACGGGCACGTTGGAGATCGCCAGGTCAAAGCCGTTGCTCGGCAGCTCGACCGTCTCAAAGCCGACCCCGCCGTGCAGCGTCAGGTCGGGGTGGAAGTGGCGCAGGATGCGGGCCGTGACCGGGTCGAGATCGACGGCGGTGATCGCTGCACGGGCGCGCAGCTCCGGTGGCATCGCCGAGACAAAGTGGCCGACCCCGAACGTGTCCGGCTCTTCCCACCAGGCCGGCGCGGGGCACGACCAGGCGGCCTGCTACGCAAAGAAGCGCCAGTAACCACGCTGATCGCGGTGGGGCGGTACCGACCGGTAGCCGGTGGGGTTCCGGCTATCGGGGCTGACCACCGCGACCACCGCAACGCCAGTGATCGTCCAGCCGGTGTGGTCGATGGACACCAGGCGGATGTTCCTGCGAGACAGGATGTCGCTGCCGCTTCACCACACGGCGTGAATGAGGGTGGAGCAGGCGACAACTGCGCTCTGCTACAATATCGCAGCGGCAGACACATAGCCCCCGTAGCCAAGAGAGAGCCCATGAGCGAGACCCACATCCTCGAAGACTCGCATCTGCGCAGCACAGATAGCCAGCCAATCCGAAGCGCGAGCCTGTCTGACATCAACATTGATCGCGTGATATCCCATATCGCCCAGGCCACCATGCGCGGGCGCTACAGCGGAACCCGCGATCCGCTGGAGTATCTCAAGCACCAGCGGTGCGTCGCAACGATTGACGGCGAGCTGCACGCCACGCCGACAGGTATCCTTTGCTTCGGACATAACCCACAGGAGATCTTCCCCCATGCGGTAGTAGACATTGGACACTACAGTGGGGGCGAGCCCATCTCCTACGAGGTGATGCATATTGAGAAGGGGCTCGGAGGCACGCTGTTAGACCAGATCGACCGAGTCGAGTCTTTCCTTTGGACAAACACCCTGCACGGTATGACGATAGGTGACGGCGCGCGACGAGTGGAGATCAACGAGTACCCGCGAGTCGTGCTGCGCGAGCTCGTGGTAAATATGGTCGTGCACCGCGACTACACGAACCAGCACTCCACAGCGCGAGTGCAGAAGCTGCGCGACCGGATCGAATGGATCTCGCCGGGCGGGCTCCCTCCCGGCGTAACGATCGAGAACTTGCTTGTGGCTCAATCATCGCGCAACCCGGCGATCGCACGCGTGCTCTACGAGATCGGCATGGTCGAGGCGTTCGGTCAGGGGCTCGACACGGTGGTCCGCGAGCTCCAGATCGAGGAGATGCAGCGGGCGCGATTCGACGATCTGAGCGGATTCTTTCAGGTGACGGTGTGGGGGAAGCCGACGAGCCGTTTCACCGAGATCGCAAGTGTCAGCCGCCTCAATGATCGACAGCGTCGCATCCTCAGCTTTATTCGCGCCCATGGGTGGTCCACACCGCGTGATATCGCCGGGCTGTTTGATGCACACATCACCCAACGATCCATCCAGCGCGACCTGAAGGAATTGATCGCAGCGGGATTAGTGAGCCAGGATGGCAAGGGGCGTGCGGTGCGCTACCAGGTCCAGGAGTGAGCGTTCGCACACAGCGCAGGCACGGTATAGTGCTCAAACGTGTACCTTATGCCGAATCGCGACATCTCAATGTCGCGATTGTCGCGATTCATCATCACCGGTACTGCGACGAGAGGAGACCTAATCGGCAGCATGACCCAGATGTCGCGATTCGCCGCTTTTGTCGCGATTGTGGATAAAATTGTCGCGATTCTTGGGCAAAGATGTCGCGATATCTAGTTGTCAATGTCGCGATTCATCGCTACGATCATGATCATCAGATCACCGCTGGTCGAGCACTAACTACCAGCCAATAGAAAGCAGAACCACCCGATACCTAGCTGACGTGCAAGCGCAAGGCATAACAAAAGGCCTCGACCCCCTGCCTGCAAGCTAAGGTCGAAGCCCTCTGTATGTTACGCCAAGCTACCAGGCCGAGCGTCTCTCGACTCAACTATATCAGCCGCTGATCGCCTTGTCAACGCGGAGACTGACAGAGATCGGCTTTGTGTTGCCGTTATTCGGCAGAGAAGGACTGTCGTATGCAGCCGTGGCCATCTTCCCGCCGCACCCTGATGCCGCCCGCACTGGCGGCAACTGGCGATGACACACCCACCTACTACGTCCCCGTCCCCCGCCGCCTCGCCGAGGATCTGCGCGATGCCCCCGTCGCCGTCGGTGCCTTCGCCCTGATCGCCCGCATCTTCCGCGCCACCCGCCAGCCTGTCCCGCTCTCCGCAGGCGACCTCCAGGTCTTCGACCCATCCCTCAGCGACAGCGCCGCCGCCCGCGCCCTCATCCACCTCGCCAAAACCCCCTGGGTCATCATCGCCCGCCGGCTCGGGCGCAAGATCACCTACACCCCCACATGGGGCGCGGTGCATGACATCCCATGCCCCTGGGATCTTCAGGCCCCCTGCCTCGGTCGGCCGCGCCACATCCCCGCCATGCGCCTCGACCAGCGCCTGCTCGATGTCTGCATGGGCCGGCTCGACCCCCACCCCGACCACCCGGCCATGGCCCGCCGCTACCTCTCTGCGCCGCTCCTCGGCCTGCGCGAGGTTGGTGTCTACACGCTGGCCCTCGCAGGGCTGCCGCTTCCCAGCCAGCGGCTCGAAGATCTGCACCTCGTCATAAACGGCCAGCCCCGTCCCGTCCCC